>CAZJHB010000193.1:0-2689 GCA_964545685.1 uncultured Candidatus Peribacteria bacterium
GAATAATACTAGATGCAACAACAAATGAACCAGTAACAGAAACAGTAGATGTTTTAAATACAACAGAGACGTATAAAGCAGTATTATCAAACGAAGATATAATAACATGAACATGAAATATACTTGTAGATTTAATTCATAATAAAGATTGTAAAAGAATTAAAGACTTATCAAATAAGTCTTTAGAAGATTGAATTTATAAAATTAATCCAACATGAGTTGATGAGTTTGATGTATATTGTGATATGAATACTGATTGATGATGATGGACATATGTTACAATGTTAGCAGATACTACAACAAGAAATTTATTTGATACTTGAAATTCAAATAAAATAACAAGTATAACTGAAAATATTTCAAGTAGATGAAAAATATCTGATGTATGGATAGATAATTATGATAAAGACATAATGTTAAAATGTTTGACAGATAAAATAGAATTTAAAAATTATGAGATACCATTTTTTATATATTGATATAAAAAGTCTGATATAACACATTTAGAAAAAAATGATAAGCAAAGTAAAATATTTTCATCGGAAAATTTAAATGGTAAATGGAATTGAAATGAGTTTATATTAAATACTTTATATGATAATAGTGCTTCAGAGCAGTCTATGTATTTAAATACTAATAATGAAGAAAATTTATTTATGTTATGATATTCTGCTTTTATAGCTGTATATAATAGAAGTGATATGTATAAAAAATCACCTGTTTATACTAATATAACTAGCATGAATTATTATATTAGTAGTTCAAATTATTGTATGTCTGCTATAAGATAAATAGATTTAATGCAACAAAATAATATTTAAATATTTAATAATTTTTTTATGAAAAAACAAATTAAAGCTTTTACCTTAGTAGAGCTTATAGTAGTAATAACAATATTGGCTATTCTATGAACAATAGCGTTTATATCTCTTCAATGATATAGTAAACATACAAGAAATAGTGTGAGAATATCAGATTTATCAAATATAAATAAGATGATTTGAGTGAAAATAGCTTCAACTTGAAAGGTGCCAGCCCCAGATGATTATGTAGAAATCACAGCAAGTTGAACAGTGTTGAATTATCAATGAAAGGCATGAGAAAAAGTATTAGATATATTGTGAGTATTTAATTGATGAAAAGATCCACTAGATGAAACATATTATATTTATTCAACAAATACAAATTTAACAAAATATGAGTTACTATGATTTTTAGAATGAGATATTTTATCTAGTAATTTAAATATGCTAGAAAGCACAAATGCACAATCAGATTTATCAACAAGAACAATAATAACTAAATGAGATGAATTATGAATAGTATTGGATGTGTTAACTAATGAACCAGTAACAGAAACAGTAGATGTTTTAAATACGACAGAGACCTATAAAACAGTATTTACCAAAATAGATTCGGTAGAGTGAACATGATGATTATTATTTTCTAATATTTATAATAGAAATGAAGATTTATTGAATAATAAAAATTTAGCACAATTAGATGAGAGTTTAGTATTATATTTTGATATGGAAACAACAACGATGAGCTGATCAGAATTAGTTTTTAAAGATTTAGGTCAATATTGAAATAATTGAACTTTTTATTCTGATTATATTATTTGATGAGTAGATACTAAGAATTGAAAATGAACAGATTTACTTTGAATTTGATGAGTAGTTATTAATAATTTTGATGAATTAAAATCAGAATGATTAACTATAAATGTTTTATTTAAATCAAGTAATATAGAATTAAAAACATCTAATGAAGAAATTTGGAATAAAGAATATAATTGATTATATAATTATTATTATTCAATTATAAGTCAATGGGATTGTACATCAATACCACCTGCAACTACATCAAATTGTGCAATTCATGGAAATAGTTGGTATTTATGAGCTTATGATCAAATATTTACTAATTCTTATACATGAAGTATATTAAATGATCATAATTGAAATATAATTTTAACTACAATAACTACTTGAACAAATAGCAATGCTCAGTATACAGAAAATAATATTATAATTGATTGAAAATGGCATTTAGTTAGTTTAGTAAAAGATAATAATAATAGAATATTGTATTTAGATTGATTAAAGATTTTAGAAAATAATTCAATAGAATGAAATATATTAGAATCAGATCTTCCTTTATATATTTGAACATCATGACATACTCTTGAAAATGATATTTCTATTTGAATTTATGATGAAGTACGTATTTATAATAGAGCTTTATCAGAAGTAGAAATAGAAACATTATATAATGCAACAAAATAATATTTAAATATTTAATAATTTTTATATGAAAAAACAAATTCAAGCTTTTACCCTAGTAGAGCTTATAGTAGTAATAACAATTTTGGCTATTCTATGAACAATAGCATTTATATCTCTTCAATGATATAGTAAACATACAAGAAATAGTGTAAGAATATCAGATTTATCAAATATAAATAAGATGATTTGAGTGAAAATAGCTTCAACTTGAAAGGTGCCAGCCCCAGATGATTATGTAGAAATCACAGCAAGTTGAACAGTGTTGAATTATCAATGAAAGGCATGAGAAAAAGTATTAGATATATTGTGAGTATTTAATTGATGAAAAGATCCACTAGATGAAACATATTATATTTATTCAACAAATACAAATTTAACAAAATATGAGTTACTATGATTTT
>CAZJHB010000194.1:0-2668 GCA_964545685.1 uncultured Candidatus Peribacteria bacterium
ATTTATCTTTATTCTTTTGTTTCATTATATTTTCCCATTTTTTTAGATTTGTCATAGTTTTATAATATTTTAATTACTAAATAATATATTATATATTTCTCTACTCACTAGTCTTTTTAATAACTGCTTATCATTATTATCTATAGCTTCTCTAACTAAAGTTGAAGAAATATTTATTTGCTCACTATTATGTTCAACAAAAAAATTTTTTCTTGGTATTTCTTTGAAATTAACAATATTAAAATCAAGTAACTCAATATATTTTTTTATAATCAAAATTGCATAATCATTCTCAAAATCTCAACCATAAAAAATTATTTCATCATCTTTTAAAATTCATAATTCAGTTAATTTTTTATTTATTAATTTCACCCACTGCTTATCACATGATAAATCATCCAAAGATTCTATAAACAAATCTTCTTTACTAAATATTTCTTCTATAATTCCTTTTCTTTCTTGATAACTATATGGATTTTTATCATCTAATACATTTGCTGATCACAAAAACAAAATAGTCTTCCCGGTATTTTTTAATGAATCTTCTAAAATCCTCATATGTCATATATGAGGAGGATTCAATCTTCAAATTAGTATTCAAATTTTCATATTTTTATTTATTAATAAGATTTTATTTTCATGATGTTAAAACAAATCATTCAGTATTAATATAATTATAAGTTGAACCATTTTCTAATGTATAATTAGGATTTTTAATACTTATTTCATTAAAAAATATCTTAATATTATCATTATTATATTGCATTTCAAAAACCAAATCCTCTTTTTGTACAGATTCTTTTCATTCTTTCAAAACTTTATTTTGTAAATCATCAAAAAGACCTTGTATTGATTTTTCAAAAACTATATTTGTATATGATTTTAAATATAAAATTTCAGTATCATGATTCAATATAAAATATAAAGCTTCATGTTTTACAAAAGTATTTTGTTCTTCATCATCGACTCAATAAAGATTAAGAATAATCTCATAATCTTTAACCTCTAATGGAAAATGCTTTAATTTATTATCTAAATTTAAAGATAAATATTTACTTTCTTTTTTTATATTATTAGTAAAATATTTCTTAACTTTTATTTGTTTTGTTACTTCATTAATAATTTGATAATTAGATAATCATCTATAATCTACCACAACATCATTTATTTCATACCATTCATCTACATTTTTATTAATTAAATCTTGAAGTTGTTCAGCAAATAAAATATCTCTAATATACATACAATCTCAATAATTACATATATATTCTATTCATCAATAAATATCTTTAGATAATTCTTCAGAAATATCACTATAATCATTTAATGGATAAATCATTCAATTTTGTAATATATTTGCTTTTATTAAATTTGCTTCTAATCTTTGTATTTGTCTATATTCTGGAGCATAATATACACTCCATGGTCAAATTGAAATAAATACTAAAATTAATAATAAAGAATATGGTATAATTCTTAAATATTTATTTTTACTAATAATAAAATATAAAGAAATAATGAATAACCAAACTCAAAAAGAAACAACTAAGTATCTATTTATAGTAATATCATATTGATTTATTCTTAAATAAATAGCATAAAATAACATAATAATTTGAGGAACTACAAAAAATGGAAAAAGTTTTCTAAATTTTTTTATAAACAAATATTTATTTTCAAGTGAATAACTAAAAATATATATCAAATATCCAAAAAAAGTAAATCAAATAACTAACCAAGTAACTTCTCAATGAGGCCAATTTCAAAAATTTAATAATACTTTTATAGAATAAGAATATAATATTAAAAAATATATTATTATAAATGGAAGAGCTATAAACTTAATTAAAAAATTAAAAAATATATTTTCATTCAAAACTAAATCATTAACCATTTTTGATTTTGGAACTTTAGTTAACCAATATAAAGGTGAAATAATTGAAAAAGAAATTATAGCCCAATAAATAAACAAATTATCATGATTAAAAAATTCAATATCAAATAACAAAAATAATGAAGATAATCATATTGATCATAATAAAAATAATAATATTCAAATAATTACTGCTAAAAAAAATCAATAAACAAAATTATAAAAAAATATATGATATTTATCAAAATTTTTATTAGAATTAAAAATAAAAGGTGAAATAAATAAAAATGATATAATTCAAATAAAATTAATAATAATATATAATGACATTTCTGGATTAAAATTATATATTGATCAAAAATAATATAAAAAAACTATTATATAATTTAACACAATTATATATATTAATAAACTAGAATTATATTTTTCTTTTAATAAATGAATTCAAGTAGCAAGAAAAAAAGATAATATTCATGTTATTATTAATTTTATATATATATCTAATTCAAAAGAATAATAATCAAAATCATTATAAGTAATATAGAATAACAAAAAAGAAACTATTATAATAAATAATAGTGATATGGGAAACCTAATAATAATTTCTTTTAAAGATAATAATAAGTTTTGTAACTTAAGTTTTTTTAATATATTTATCATAATAAATTATAGTTATAAAATATAAATAGTTTCAAAAATAAGTAAAAAATCAAAAAAATATTAATATATTTTTTACTTCCACAACACTCCACTCTGTAAATCAACCATCTTCTTATAATACTTTCATTTCTTCAA
>CAZJHB010000195.1:0-2653 GCA_964545685.1 uncultured Candidatus Peribacteria bacterium
TCAGTTGATTTAACTGAAGATGAGAAGCAAAGTATTATATTAGAAGCTGAAAAATTTAAAAAAGCTAATAATTTTTTGACAACAAAATATTCAGAGCTTTATGATGTTACAGAAATTATAGAGTATGAATGATGACATAAATTAGCTTGGCCTATAGCAATAAATAGTATAAAAAATTCTATAATAATTCATCATACAGATTGTGAATTTGATGATTCTTATACTGCTATTCAAGAAATTTATAAATATCATTCTTTGAATAATGAATGGTGAGATATATGATATAATTTTTTGATTGGTTATGAGTGAGAAATATTTGAATGAAGGGCTTGATGAAAAGGTGTAATTTGAGCTCATGATAAATGGAATAATCAAACTAGTATATGAATTTGAATGATTTGAAATTATCAAGACAAGGAAATAAATGAAAAACAATTAGAATCTCTTGAAAAATTAATTAAGTATTTGATTGAGAAATATGATATGGATATGACTCAAACTGTAGCTAATTTTAAGCGGTGTGTTTGAGAAGAATATTGTGAGGATAAACCTTTAATAGTATGAAAAGATTATCCTTTGATTGGTCATAGAGATGCTTGATATACTAGTTGTCCTTGAGATGCACTATATGCACAATTACTTATTTTAAGAGAAGAATTACTTGAAGAATATAATAGTGATTTATATTATGTTTTGGAAAAAAAATTAAAAAAAATATCAGAAGATGAATTAATTAGAATTCTTGCTTTGATAGAAGAGAAAATAGATATGACTACTAATAATGAAAAATTAGAATCATTAAAAAAAGTAAAGAATATTATTTTAAGTATAGAAAAGACTAGAATTCCTCAAGTTGTTAGTTCTTTGGAAGATAGTTTTGATGAAAACAATAATATTAAAGTAAAATTAAGTTATCCTCATGATGGTTATATTAATGTAAAATTTGAATGAAATTATTCTCCTAAATTATATAAAAAAAATTGAGAATTTGTTTTGGAATTTGTTGAATATGAAGAATTTCAACAATATTCAATGAATTTTAAATTTGAAGATGATAAATTATATCTTAATGATAGAGAAATTGAATGATATGAAAATTGAGATTTTTTTAGAGTAAAATGAATTGATGAAGATTACTTAACTATTTCATCTTGGACTAGAACACAAGTTTGGGATAAAAATGGTTTGTATAATGATAATAAATTTAGATGAGATATTGTTTTTTATAAAAAAGCTTGAGATTTAATAGTTGTTAATGACTTAAAATTAATTTATTATTTAAAATGACTATGAGAAATTTGTAATGTAACAAGTAAAGAAAAAATAAAATCAGTAATTATTTTAGCTAGATCTTATGCTAGATGGTATATGACTAAGGCTGAAAAATTTGTTTGAGAATGGTATCAAGCTTCAGATGATCCAGATGTATTTCAAAAATATTTAGGTTATTCTTTTGAACAAAGGAGTCCTAATATTGCTAAAGTTGTTGAGGAAACAAAAGATTTAATAATTACTTTTGATTGAGAATTAATTAAACCTTGGTATTTTTCATGTAGTAATTGAAATACTACAAGTTTTATTGATTTTTGTGAAGAACATAAATGAGTAATTGATTGTTCTCATCCTGAATCTTTTCCTTTTTTGATATGAGTTAAGGATCCATGATGAAAATGATGTATACAAGGGGGGCATTGAGTTTGAGTTCCTTGATCATGAATGAAATATTTTTCAAATAAATGATGGAATTTTAATATGATTATAAAGTATTTTTTACAATGAGTAGAGATTGAACAAATGTAAAAAGTAATTATATATTTTACTTTTAAAGAGTAAAAAACTCTTTTATTTGACAATACCTTAAATATATTTATAGTATAAAAAAATATTTAAAGTATTATTATAAGAAAATGGAAAATAAATATATTCCTAAATTTTATGTAAAAGATGATAAGAATAAAGAAGATAAAAAAATAGAAATTCCTATTTGTAAATCAAATAATCAAGCAATAAAATCAAAAGTTTTTAATATAATTATTAGTGATATATTAAAATTTCTTTATGGAGAAGAAAAATATTTAAAAAAGGTTAAATTAGTGATGGATTTAATACAAGATTGAAATTTAACTCAGGAAGAAATATCTGAAATTGATGATATTTTTTTTATGAATTGAATAAATTTACGTATAACTAATGAATTTGTAGAAAAAATTGATAAAAATATAAGAAAACAATTACTTAAAAATTGAATTACAATCAAAAATATTTTAAAAGTAATTACTATTAAAATAATTAGAAAAAAACTAGATTTTATTTTGTGAGATAATAATTTTGTAGATGATTATTATCAAAAAAATAAAAAAGATAATAATAAAGATTTATTTTGAATTCAAAAGTTTGAAAATGATTGTTTTTATATTTTTCAATGTTGAAATTTAAATTATGTTATTAATAAAAAAACAAAAGAAGTACAAAAATATTTAAGTTTTAATTATATAAAATATTTAGGTATTTTTCTTGTTAAAGATATAGAATGAAATCTTTGACTTATTAATTTTAGATGAGAGTCTATGATTCCATGTGAATTTAAAGATATAAATTATGATTGAAAAATAAATTGATTTATTGTTGAAGACAAATTATGAAAAAAATGAAT
>CAZJHB010000196.1:0-2642 GCA_964545685.1 uncultured Candidatus Peribacteria bacterium
TTAATATAGCTTAACATAGGTATAAATCATAGATTTCAATGTACTTAATAAGTACATTTTTTTTTGTGTAATTTAAAAGGGAAAAAAGGAAATAAATGTTTAAAATTAAGTTGTAAAAAATAGTATTAAACATACATTTCCTTAATTAAAATTATATGCAAAAATACGAATTTAACAAAAGAATTTTATCAGATTTTTCTGGAAATAACTTAACATGATTGGGTTGAATGCTTTCAATTGGTGAGTTTTTGAATACCACACTAAATTTAGAACAATTATTAAAAAAATCAATTAAGGAAAATTGAAACCCAAAAAAGATAACACATGGTAAAGTAAAAGTAATTATTCAAAAAATATATGGTATTTTAGCTTGATATAAAACAAATAATATTGATAAATATATAAAAAATGACCCTGTTTTTAAAGAATTATTATGAAAAGTAGTCCCTAAAACCACTGTAAACAGAGCATTAAACACTTTTTGAGAAAAAGTTGAAAAATGATTACAAAAAATAATTTTAGAAATAGAAAAATATAATATTTCAGTAAATATTATTAACTCATGTTCATCATTCATTATCTACTGAATTCAAATCTATTGTTACTGTTTGTATATAAGTTGCTCATGTTGAATTAGATAATAATTCTCATGAAAAGCTATATAATGTGGTTGGTGATGTTATATCTTGATATATTGGTGGTAAATTAATAGATTTATTATAATTTCATATTTTATTATCATCAAAATCTATTTGAATATTTTCTCGTGAAATCATAAATATATCAATTTGTCATGAATTTGTTTGTACATTTTCTATTATAGTATAATAATCTCATCAAGCTATCATTAAATCATAAGATTCTTCAATATTTCATCATATTTTAAGTGTTAATCAATCTATTTTTTCTGGTATATATATTTGTTTCCAAGTATTATCAATATCTTCTCAATCAATAATAGAATTCTCATGATTTTCTAAATAAATTCATTGTATTTCCTCTAAAATATATCAATCCATAAATCAAGAAATTCTTCAATCATCATTAATTAAGTATAAATTTGAACTACCTGATAATGTATATAAAATATCGGTATTTCCAAATCATTTGGGAATAAATTTACTTGAATCATTATATGATAATTCAACATCTATTAATGTAAGTTTTCAATATTCACGTATTCAATAATTAAATGAAGTTTTCCATTTTGTTACTCAATCATTATCAGTATATATTTCTATAAATTCAATTTCTTAAAAATTAATAATATTTAAACTTTTTTCATATTTATAAACAATTCTAATTCAACTATTAGATGAGTTTCAAGCTATACTTTTGCAAACAAATCTTCTAACTTTATAAAAATCTCATTTAACTTCTTCTCAAAGTCATGATATTTTAACTATATGACTTGATAATATACTTTCTCAAATAGGGTCAAATTCTAAAGTTTCACAAAAAACATCTAAATCTAGTTTTAAACTTAGGTATTTTTTAGCTAACTTTTTAAATTCTTTTTCAAACTCTTTTCAAAAACTTAATTCCATATTATAAATTATGATGATTAACTATAAATGATTTACTTCTATAAAAAACATGAGTAGGATTTATAACATCACCATAATTTTTTACAACTTTATAGGGTGTATCTTCATGTGATAAATCGCTAATAGCATTTGCAGTCCAATTTTCATATTTATTTAAAACATCATCTACAATTTTTTTAGAACTTGGTAAATCTTCATATGGTGTATAATTCTCTTTTATTTCTTTATTTATCTTATCAGTTTCATTAAATACTTCAAAATCATTATTTTCATCTAATACTATTATTTTTTGAGTATAAAAATCATGTATTTTTTCTTTTTTAATAGCAATTTCAGAGTCTTCTAACATTTCATCAAGAACTTGAGTAATATTATCAGGTACAGGTCAATAAGGAAGCTTTTTATATCTAACTCAACTTATAGAGTTTCAAGTCCATTCATAATAATTAAAATCACTAAAATACAGTAATTTATTCAACATAGTTTTTCAAAGACTTTCTTTACTTTTAAAATTCTTAGCAATATAAAGAATCAAATCTTTTAACTTTCTATTTTTATCTTCTTTTTTTTCTTCTAAAAAATCAATTAAAGGCATTTCAAAAAAATCTGCGATTTTTTCAACTTCTCCTTTTTTAAATTCTCTTTTTCTATTTTCTACACTAATATATGTCAACCTACTCACTCAGATATAATTAGCTAAATCTTCTTGAGAGACATTTGTTTTTTTTCTTAATTCTTTAACTATTTCGACTATATTATTTTTAAACATAATATTATATTATTTATATATTTTTATAAGTTTATTATAATAGAGTCCTTATTAAAAATCAAGTTTTTTTTACATTTTTTCAATATCTAAAGTATAATTTTATATTATTTTTATACTTTTATATTTTTTTATAGTAAAAATTGATTTAATTCACAAAAAAAAATGTGAGGAGTTTTTTATTACTTTTTATAATATATAAAATAGTACATATAATATATTTTAAATAATAAAAATATATTATACAGATGCTATATTAATTCTATATTAATATATAAAAAAGTCTCTCATTATTATATTTAATGAAAGACTTTATATATTTAATTTTT
>CAZJHB010000197.1:0-2641 GCA_964545685.1 uncultured Candidatus Peribacteria bacterium
TGTGAATATTTAGAACTGTTAACTGAAAAATTGACTATTTTCCACCTGAAAAACCTGATGAATATATTAATGAACTATGTGAATATTTTAATAAGTGAAGTTTTAATCTAGTAAAATTATCTAATTTACATTTAATTTTATATTCTTTACATCCATTCTATAACTGAAATAAAAGAACAACTAGAGTTATAGAAACATTATATATTCAAGCAAATTATGATAAATGACATTATTTCAAATGAATGTGATATTGGTTCAAAAAAAATATAAAAACATATATGAAGAATGTAAGAGATGTTCTTAGTTGAAAAAAAACTCTTAAACAATGGAATCAATATTATATAAATTCTTTTCTTGATATGTGTGAATATTCTTTATATGAAATTACAAATCTCAAAAAAGATATTAAAAAGGTTATAGAACCTACTAGAGTAAGATATTACGATGATAAAGACCAAATATTTTACAGATTTTACTTAAATAATAAAGATACATTATTTTCTATCAAAGAACTATTTAATTATCTTAATGCTAATTGAATTAGATATTCAGAAATGAATCAATTAAATAAAAGGATATCTAAACATCAAAGAGATAATATTATTGAAAAAACAGATTTAAAGAAATGAAAAATGGCTTTATATAAATTAAATATATTGTATATTTAATTTATTGATAAATCATATTGAATTCTATTTTATAAAATAATAAATTTAAAAATAAACATGAAATTATTAAAATTTCAAAAAAAGTTACAAGAAATAAAAGATAATAATAGTTTTTAACGGATGAATATATAGATTAAAGGATACTAACCAGTTTAAAAAAGTATCTGATTCTAATCAAAATATTGATTTATATAATGATATAGAATTATTAGAAGATTTTTTAATAAATTAACAGATGTTGCTACTATTTCAAAGGAAAAAATAAAGAGCATCCATCAAATAATAGTAGACATTTCTTGAAAAATGCTTGAATTTATATCATCAAATTAAGTACATTTTTAATAATATTAATAAATTATGTTTGAATATTAACAATTATTCTTATAATTGCAAAAATAACTTGTTGTTGTATTTTTTTAAAAATTTGTAAAAGTTGTATCTGAGAAGTAAATTAATGCTTACAATTTATAAAATGTTTTTTAATATAATGCTGACAATAAAGCAATTTAAGATTTTTAGAAATTTAGAGTAGAGCAAGATAGAATTTTTATTGGTAATTTTAATAAATTTATATAAGAAATAGGGAAAAAAATTGAAATAATTATTATTTAATGAGTTTTATTTGAAAAATGGTGAATAATGATAGTGCAGATAAAAATAATAACTTTATAAAAGAGGTAGCAAAATATTTTATGAATTTCTTAGAAACAGACTTTCATAAAACTCGCTTACCTAAAAGAAATTCTATTAGTAAAATAGTAAAGTGATATAAAGTATGACTAGATTTAGAAAAGTATAAAAAGCTAAAAAAAGATTTTTATACCATATTTTATAATGGTTTTAAAAAAGATAGTATAAATATCAAAAAATGAAATTATACTAGTACTATTTCTGAGCATATTTTTAAACTAATAAGCTCTAAAATTAAAAATTTAGATGAAGAATTATTAAAAATTACTTTTAATGAAATTGAGTTAAATTTAAAGGATATCAAGAAAGTTAATATAAAAAATTATCAATTATATTTAGAAAAATCTCAAGAAACAATTCAAACAATATTTACAAAGCATTTTATAGTACCATTTTTAGACACTATTGAAGAACCTTTACAGACTCTAGAATTAGTAGATCAAAACTGATTATACCAAATAGAGTGAGAATTATCTGACAGTTTATATTCAGTATTTGAAAATATATTATTAAATATTTTACAATCATATTTTGAATATAATCAAAATAAAAAGGAAAATATTTGAAAGGATGAAAAAAGTATTAAAGAGTTTAGTCTTATAAAAGAATTAGAAAAAAATATCTCACTTGATGAATTAAAAGCTAATATTGAGCTATTCTTTAAAAATATTTCAGTATCTGATGCATTTGATGATATTTATATATTATTTAAAA
Source organism: uncultured Candidatus Peribacteria bacterium (assembly GCA_964545685.1). Lineage (GTDB taxonomy): Bacteria > Patescibacteriota > Gracilibacteria > BD1-5 > UBA6164 > CAZJHB01. The sequence continues at coordinate 2,073 of CAZJHB010000197.1, forward strand.
ATAACAAACTTTTAGATAAAACAGAATTATATCTTTATATGTATGAGATATCAGCTTGAAAACATACATTTCCACTATTTTATCTACCTTTAAAACTTGAAGAAAAGAAATGAAGTTTTGAGTTAATCTTTGATCAAAAACTATATGTTAATACAAAAGCTATAGATTATGTAGTTCAAGAGTATAACAGAGAAACTCCTGATAGTTCATGAACATTAGCATGAAACTATGATAGAATAATTTATATAAATGATGAGGATAATTTTATTGAAAAGATTAAATGGATAGTTGATTCGATTCAGAATTTTTTCAAATTTACTAGAACTTTAGAGGCTGAAAGCCCTGATTATCAAAAAACAGAACATTTAATATCTTGATTCTCTAATAAAAGTTACGTATATCTTTTTGATAAGTCAGATGAGTCAGTTATTAACGATTATGAAGAAATTTTGAATAATAATGAATGAATATTAGATCAATTCTCATTATTATTGAATGATTTTATAGAAAGTAATCCAGTTAATTTTGAGGAAGAAATAAATGATGAATGGCAAAGTAAAACTGTTTCA
>CAZJHB010000198.1:0-2635 GCA_964545685.1 uncultured Candidatus Peribacteria bacterium
ATAGTATTAGCTAAATCATTACTTTCAATTTTTATTCAAAAAGAAGATTCCTTAAATATGATTATATAAATTGTTATTCAAACGATAAAGATATTAATTGCAGAATTACTTGCTGGTAATTTTTCAATAATAGATATATCGTTTGTTTTACTTATATTTTCCATAAGCATTATTCAATTTCATAAATAAGTTTCTATATCTATGTTATTTGTTTTTAGTTTTTTAAATAAATCTGTTGAAGATTTTTTTAAATCTTTTGATATAGATACTTGATAATCTACAGTATTAGATGCAAAAAGTTTAATAGAAATATATTCATTTTTTAATGTGTTTTTTAATATATCATCATGTATATTTTTGATTCATTGGTTTGAATCAAATAAAGTAATTTTGGGAATATTTTTATCTTTTATATTTTCAAATTCAAGTAACTCTTGTTTTATATTTTCATAATCTTTATCTATTTTTTCCAAATTTTCAATTTTGTTTTGTGTATAATGTTTTAATACTTCAATATTAGGAATAAAAAAATGTTTTATTCCTCATTTATAAGTTTCAAAAATTAGATTTTCCTTAACAAGTCTTTGTAATATTTTATAAACACTTGTTCTTTCCATTCATAAATATTTTGCAATAGTTGAAGCAGGTTTAGTTCACAAAATAAACAAAGTTTTAAATATTTTTGCTTCATTTTTTGAAAAACCAAGATTTATAAAATATTTTTCAAACATATAATAATTATTATTCAATAGTTGTGAAATAGTTTTCACATATAATTTTATTTATTATAAGCTAAAAACATAATAATAGCAAATTTATTTTTTGTAAAGTTGTGATATTATTGTATTATGTGTTTGTTAATATGTTATTTTTATTTAAAAATACTAAAAAAAATATATTTCTCCCCTTTTTAAGGGGAGTCCCGAGGAACGAGGGGAGGGGTTATTTAATTATACATTTTATGGAGAAAACAGTAGAAATAAAAACATGTAAAAAATGTGGTGCTCAATTTGAAATTACAAACAAAGATTTAGCATTTTATAAAAAAATCTCACCAAAATTTAATGGTGAAGTTTTTGAAATACCAGCACCCACTTTGTGTCCTGATTGTAGGCAACAAAGAAGACTTACTTTTAGGAATGAAAGAAAATTATATAAAAGAAAATGTGATGCAACTTGAAAAGATATAATATCAATGTTTTCACCAGATAAAAATTATAAAGTTTATAATCAAGATTATTGGTGGAGTGATAACTGGGATAGTCTGGATTATTGAATGGAGTATGATTTTTCACGTACTTTTTTTGAACAATTTGAAGAACTTCAAAGTAAGGTTCCAAGAGTATGTTTACATGTTTTATGAAATGAAAACTGTGATTTTGTTAATCAATCATGACATTCAAAATCTTGTTATTTGTCATATAATACTGATTTTTCAGAGAATTGTTTATATTCCAAAAATATATTAAAATCTAGTAATTGTATTGATTGTTTAACTGTAGAAAAATCAGATTATTGTTATTCTTCGATTGATATTAATAATTGAAATAAAGTTTTTTATTCTCAAAAATGTAATGATTGTTCTGATGTTTTTTATTGTAATAATTTGTTAAATTGTCATAATTGTTTTTGATGTATAAATTTAACCAATAAAAAATATTGTATATTTAATGAACAATTATCTAAAGAAGAATATTTAAAACAAATTCCTAAATTAGTTTCAAAATTAGATTCTTTAGAAATAATAGATAGAGTTGAACAAATTTATAAAAATGCAATAAAAACTCCAAATATAAAAAATTGTGAAAATTGTTCTTGAGATAATTTACTTAATAGTAAAAATGTCAAAAATTGTTTTGATTGTGTTAATGTTGAGAATGTTGCTTTTTGTACATGATTAACTGATTGAAAAGATATTTATGATCATGATATTTGAGCATACGATTCTAGTTTGCATTTAGAAATAGTATCTTCAGGAGATAAAAATTATAATTGTCTTTTTTCTTCCAACATTTGGTGAGATTCTTCAAATATACTATATAGTGATGTAGTACATGCTTCAGAAAATTGTTTTTGATGTATTTGTATTCGTAACAAGAAGTATTGTATATTAAATAAACAATACACAAAAGAAGAATATGAAAAAATGGTATCTAAAATATTAAGCCATATGAAAAGTGCACGTCAGTGGTGAGAATTTTTTCCTGCTAGTATTTCGCCTTTTTGATATAATGAAACTGTTGCAAATGAATATTTTCCATTAGACAAAGAAGAAATAATAAAGCAATGATATAAATATTCAGATTATGAAGCACCATTTCCAAAAGTAGAAAAGATAATACCAGCAAAAATATTACCAGAAGATATAAAAAATATTCCAGATGATATATTAAATTGGGCAATAGAATGTGAAATAACAAAAAAGCCATTTAGAATAATTCCACAAGAGTTAGAATTTTATAGAAAGCATAACCTACCTATTCCAAAAAAACATCCAGATAGGAGGCATAAAGAAAGAATAGACCAAAGAAATAAGAGAAAAGTGTATGATAGAAAATGTGATAAATGTTGAAAAGATATAAAAACAACATATTCACCAGATAGAGAAGATATAGTTTATTGCCAAAATTGTTAT
>CAZJHB010000199.1:0-2635 GCA_964545685.1 uncultured Candidatus Peribacteria bacterium
TCATATTTGAAATTTCTTCAATTTCTTTAATACTTCAAAGTATTTTCATATCTTTATCATTTCCATTTTTATCATATCAAATCCAAATAGGCATAGGAGTTCACCAATATCTAGTTCTACTTATACACCAATCTGGAGCAGATTCCATACTTTTTAAAAATTGTCAGTGTTTTAAGTGATTAGGTGACCAATTTATTTTTTCATTTTCAGAAATTAATTTGTCTTTTAGATTATGTATATCAATAAACCATGAATCTTGTACTTTATAAATAAGTGGCGTTCAAGTTCTAGGACACATAGCAATACGGTGATTTATACTTTCTTTTTTGAATAATAATCATAATTCTTTTAATTTTTCCATTATTATATCATTTGCATCTCTATAATGTGTTCATTCTAAATCAGTTATTTCTGAAGTATATTTTCATTCATTATCTAAAGCATTAGAAATATATATTCAATTTTCTTGAGCTAATTCAAAATCTACATCTCAAAATTCTGGAGCTTCATGAGCTATACCAGTTCAATCTGAATCTGTAACAAAATCTGCCTGAAGTACTATATGATTTTTTGTTTCATCTACTTTTCCTTGATAATAATCAAAAGGAGCTTTATATTTTAATCAAAGTAAGTTTTCTCAACTAAAAGAAGAAACGATTTCGTATTCTTTTCATTTAAAAACAATTTCTACTCTAGCAGTTGCAAGTATATAATATTTTTCTTCTGATAATACTCTTGAATATGCTAATTCTTTATTAACTGCAATAGCCATATGTGCAGGGATAGTCCATGGAGTTGTAGTCCAAGCAAGAAGATAATCTCCAGCTTTTGTATCGTTTCCATCATTTTCTAATTTAAACATAACTGTAATAGCTGGATCTGATACTTCTTCATAAGAGTCATCCATTGCTATTTCAAAATTAGAAATAGGTGTAGATAATTTCCGAGAATATTGAGAACATCTTTGTCCTTTGTAGATCAATCATTTATCAAATAAAGTTTTAAATACCCATAAAACAGATTCCATATAATCTTTATCCATTGTTTTATAAGAATTCTTAAAATCTACCCATCTACCAATATGATCAATATACCATTCCCATTCAGCACTTGTATCATTAGTATATCTATAACATCATTCAATAAATTTATCTATTCAATTTTCTTCTATTTCTTTATTTGAATGTAATCATAGTTCTTTTTGAACTTTATCTTCAATAGGTATTCCATGACAATCCCATCCCCATACTCTTTCACATCTTTTTCAGTTCATAGTGTGATATCTTGGAACTACATCTTTACAAATACTTGAAAGTAAACTTCAGTAATGTGGAGTTCAAGTAATAAAAGGAGGTCCATCATAAAATCTATAAGGATTTTCTTCACTTCTTGATTCAATAGATTTCTCAAAAGTATTATTTTCTTTCCAAAACTTTAAGATTTTTTCTTCCATTTTAGGAAAAGATTGTTTTGGGTTCACTTTTTTATAAGCCATAGTGTTTTTGTTAAAGGTTAAAAGGTTAATTATTTTAATTATTAGTAAATATGTAAATTAATATTCATGTAATCATTGTTATTAAAATTCAAAGTATTGTAATTATTCACCATTGATAATCATTTATAAAACATTGTATCCGATTTTTCTTTTTAAGAAAATCTTTTCAGTATGAAGATAAAAATGGGACAATTCTATGACTATATTGACTTTCATTCATTTTAATATATTTAATTTCTGTTAAATAATTTAATATTCAAGAATTATTTTCATTATAAATACAATCAGCAGAAATATCCATACAATTTCTATTTTGTGGAGTACTTTTATGACATTTTTCTATATGTTTTAATTCTTTTAATATTTGTAAATTTGTATATTTCATAATTTTTATTTTTAAATGTTATTTTTAAATTTGTTTTATTTTATAAAAATGTTATAATATTTATGTAATCACGACGAGAAGTCACACTGAAAGGTTTTGTCCTTAGGTTTAGGCTTCTTTTTTTGTGGTTCATATTTTTATTTTTAAATCAGGATGATTCAGAAATACTAAATTGTTATAAAATCTTTTTAGTAGAGAAGAGTATTTGTTTTTGTTTGGAATTAACATTTTAAATAATTTTTTATTTTTAATTAAATATTCTATTAAACAGTAAAAATCTCAATCTCAACTAATTATTATAGCTTTATTAAAATTATTATATTGAATCATTGTATGTAAAACTAATTCTGCATCAACATTTCATTTTGTTTTTCAAGATTTTAATTCTAAAGTTGGTTTAAATATAATTATATATCAAGAATCTTGTAATTTTGTATACAATTTTTGATTTCAAGAAATATATCATATAAAGATAAATGCTTTTGAAACATTATATTTATCTTTTATATATATTCTAAATCTTTTCCAATCTAAATTCCATCATTGTTCTCTAATAGATAAATTTACATTTTGACTATCTATAAAAGCATAGTTATTTTCTTTTTTATTCATAAAAGTATAATTTTGTTAAAAATATATTTTTATGTAAAAGATACATTTTTTTAAAGAACGACTTAATTGGTTAGTATTATACTAAAAGATAATATTTTTTCTATTCTATTTTAAAATATTTCTCAATTTCATCTAATATTTTC
>CAZJHB010000200.1:0-2634 GCA_964545685.1 uncultured Candidatus Peribacteria bacterium
ACATCTACTGTTTCTGTTACTGGTTCATTTGTTGTTGCATCTAGTATTATTCATAGTTCATCTCATCTTGTTTCTACTGTTCTTGATGATAAATCTACTTCTGCATTGGTAGTTTCTAGCATATTAAAACTAGCTACTGATTCTCATTCCAAAAATCATAATAATTGATATTTTGTTAAATTAGAATTTGTTGAATAAATATAATATGTTTCATCTAGTGGATCTATTCATCAATTATATACTCATAAGACATCTAATACTTTTTCTCAAGCTATTCATTGATAATTCAACACTGTTCAACTTGCTGTTATTTCTATATAATCATCTGGGGCTGGCACCTTTCAAGTTGAAGCTATTTTCACTCAAATCATCTTATTTATATTTGATAAATCTGATATTCTTACACTATTTCTCGTACTTCTACTATATCATTGAAGCGAAATAAAAGCTATTGTTCATAGAATTGCTAATATAGTTATTACTACGATTAGTTCTACTAGAGTAAAGGCCAACTTGCTTGGTCCTGCTTTAGCATGGACTTGAATTTGTTTTTTCATTTTTATTAAATAATTAAAATAAATCTAAATTAGTATATATATTATTTATAATTTTTCAAACTTATTTTTAGCTTAACATAGGAATTAATATATTAAAATATATTTTTCAAAATTGTCAATAAATTATATATTTATATTACATAAAAATTAATAATTAAACTTTTTTGTATTATTTTTAATCTATAGAATTATAAACATTTTATAAAATTGACTTTAAAAATATTTAAGTATTATAAAATTATCCAAATAATAAGAATATTTTAAAAAAAAGGAGAAAATATTGTGAAAAATTGGATATTTAAAATTATAGCAAAAAAAGGTAGAAAACTCTATTCATTAATAGAATACCCTATCAGTATATGGAAACAAATTACTATTTTTACAGTATTTCAAGCAACCATGATTGTTGTATTTTTTGCTATTTCTCTAAAAACTTTTAATTACCTATTTCCAGTTCTTAGAGAAATTCAATTATATTCCATAACTATAAATAGGGAAATTGGAAACAATCTGATATTCACTTTAATCCTAACTTTATTTTTTGTTTTTCCTTATTTAAATTCTTTGGAAGAACACATATTTAGACTAGGAAACAATGAATGGTCAAATATCATTCCTTCCTCATTAATCTTTGGACTTTTACATATGTTTTTTGGAATTTCTTTTGATATAGCATTATCTTTGGCTTTAAGTGGGGTAGCTTTTCATATTAATTATAAAATTGTTTATGATAAAGCTATAAATGATGAAGTTCCTAAAAATACTGCTGAATATTTTGCTACCGTTGAAAGTATAGTTTTAAGTAATACTTATGTAAATATTATACTATTTCTTATTTTAGTAATTGTAATAATTAAATAATTGATATTATTAATAAAATAAGAGGAAAAAAAGTTAAGCAGTTTTTTGCTTAACTTTTTTTATTAAATAATAATATAATTTATTTTTTTTAATTGAAATTAAATACTTTATAAATAAAATACAAAAACTTAATATTTTAAAATTACCAATGAACTTTATAGAAAAACCAATAAAACCAAAACCACAAAATACACTTTTAAGACTATTTAAATTCTTTATTTGGATTTGAGTAATCATAGCTATAATCATATATTTTGATTATAAAAGCTTTCCAAATGAAACAATAATAAATACTGAACAAATAATCACTATAGAAGAATGAGAAACATTTGAAAATATAGCTGAAGAATTAAATATTAATAAAATATACCTAAGAAAATATATAAAAAATAACACCCCAGACTTAAAACTTATAGTTTGAGATTTTCAATTAAAAGAAAACTCTAAAATTGACGATATTTTAGAAGCATTAAAAACTCCTATCATTTATGATGAAGTAAATATTACATTCTTAGAATGATGGAATATTTATGATAATGATGATTTTTTATCTAAAAAATGATATTTTGAAGAAGATGTATATATATATTACGTTACAAATCCTGAAAAAATAGAAGCTTTATCTGAATTTTTTCCTTTTATAAAATGATTAAATACTTTAGAATGATTTTTATATCCTGATACCTATAAAATCAACACAAAAGAAACACAAATCAATCAACTTGTAATATCTCAATTAGAAAATTTTGAAACAAAAGTATATAATAAATTTTTTATTGATTCAAATTGAAACCAAACTTATACAAACCAAGAAATAGTAGATTTAATAAACTTAGCCTCTATAGTTGAAAAAGAAGAAAAAAATACAGCTAACAAAAAAATAGTAGCTTGAATACTAAAAAAAAGACTTGATGAATGATGGATGATTTGAGCTGATATAACAGTTTGCTACCCTCATAAATTAACATCTGAAGAATGTAAAATGGTAGTATCTAAATATATACAAGAAATTTCAGAGTATAATACTAGAACAATGGCATGACTTCCAAAAACTCCTATTTGAAATCCAAGTTATGAAACTATTGATGCTACTTTAAATTACAAAGAAACTCCTTATTATTTTTATCTACATAATACTGAAACTTGAGAAATATATTACGCAGAGACTAATGCAGAGCATGAAGCTAATAAGAGGTATATGAAATAAATTATTATA
>CAZJHB010000201.1:0-2614 GCA_964545685.1 uncultured Candidatus Peribacteria bacterium
TCAATTAATGAAGCAATTGAACTTATTAAATATTTTTGAGATGAATCATGAAAAAAAATAGTAAATTGAATCTTAAATAAAGTCTTGGAGGATTATGAAGAAATAAAGAAAGATATAAGATAATAAAAATTACATTAAAATGAAAAAAAATCATAATAATATTTGACTAAAACAACTTTCAGAATGATTAAATATTTGAAATCTTGAAATATTAGATTCTAATGAATTATTAAAATTTAAAAAAAGGTTATTAAAAATAATAGAAAGTTGAAATAATTGAGGTATAGAACTACAAGAAATAATAAATATAATAAGAAATACCTTTATAAATTCCATAATATCGATTCAAGATCTTTCAAAACTCAATAATTCTGAAATTAAATGAATTCATTTAATTTCACAAAAACTTAATACTCCATTAAACAACAAAAATGAAACAAAGAATAATAAAATCAATAAAATGATTTATGATACTTGAAAAGAAAGAGCAAATTATGATTGAAATCCTAAAATTTGTGAAATAGATTGAATTAAATATTTTATTTTTTGAAATAAATCTGAAGATGTAGTAATAGTTAAGAAAAAAATATGAAATATTTATGAAACAGTTAGCCCAATTAATAATAATTGTATTTTATTTGACGAAAATTCTTGAGAAACACTTTGAATTGAAAATACATTAATTAAAAATAATGATATTTATTTTATTAAAAAACCTATAAAATCAAACTTTAATAGATGCAATTTTATATTATTTAATATTATTGAATGACTTTGAATTTGCGAATTATTAAATAAAACTAAAGATTGAAATTTAATAAAGCATAATAAAACTTATTATTTATATAATTCAAAAACTTGAGAATCAGAAATTTTAAAAGAATCTAATATAAAATGATTTTTTTTAACAAATCAAAAAAATGGTTATTATAAAATATATGACATAAATCATGATAAAATACATAAAAATATAAAAAGTGATTTTTCAATATTTAATCATTGAAATGCTAATTTTGTTTTTAACTGAAAAAAATTAATTTTTTTATCATTAAATGATTGTTCTATTGAATGTAAATCATTTGAAATAGCTAAAACAGAAAACTGAAGAAATATTTTAATTATAAGATTTAAAAATTGAAATTCATCAATCTTTAATTGTGATTCAATTAATAATAATTTTGATGGGTTTTTTATAATTACAGATAAAAAAATACAATTAAAAGAAAAAGATTTTAGTTTAAAACCTAGATTAATTCCTGATAAAATAAAGGTAGAATGAAAAATTAGAAAAATAAAATTAAACTAAAAATAATAAAATAAGAAAAAATAGCCAATATAATTTGACTTTTTACAATATATTAGTAAAATTCAAATGTTTAGAATTGTTCTAAACATAAAAACAAAAAGAAAATTAAAAATGGGAGGATTTCAAAAATGAAACAAAAACTTTTGTTAATTGTAGTATCTTTTATGTTTGTATGTGCTGGTATATGTACAAGTGCATATGCTTCAACCCTGGTCTTTGACGGAACGGAAACGATTGATTTTACCTTTGATGTCGATTTCTACAATGGTGGAAATCTAGTTTCCCATGTAGTGGAAATCAATCCATATCCTGAGCCCAATTCTAATGACACCGTTTGGGATGACCTGAAAATGACTGACAGAAACTGGGCGGTATATATGGATGATACCCCAGAAGGTGATGATTACACCATTGATGACATTTTCAAGACAAAAAAACTTCTCAGAGGATGGATTAACAATGGGAGTACCCAAGGATTACTTGATATCGCATTTATATTTGATGAGATTGAAAATCCAGATGCTGCCATACCCCCTTACTCTGCAACTGGTGTTGGGTTGATGATTACTGATAATTATGGAACCTACAATTTTGATTTTATGACGCAAATCATTAATCAGGATCCTAATATACCATGCTCCACCGGTAATCTTTTTGTAACTGCTTCAAACTTTGCACCGATCCCTGAACCAGCAACAATGTTGTTAATGGGTTTTGGTCTGCTTGGTGTCGCAGGTATCTCTAGGAAAAAGATACAGTTTTAACAAGTAACATTTTTGATAAAAAACTTCGTGCTTTCGCACGAAGTTTTTTTTAATTTTTAATAATAAAAATGAAGAAAATACCAAAAATAATAATTGAAACATCAATAAAATTAAGAAAAGAAATGACAGAAACTGAAAAAATATAAAATTTGTAAGGCAAATGCCCAATACCATTAAGTTAAGATTTTACCCCCTTCCCCTCATACCTCGGGTATTCCCCTTAAAAAGCGGAAAAATTGTTCTACTCCTTTCTCCCTTGGGGGGAAAGGTTGGGATAGGGGGGCCTTAACTTAATGGCAATGGACAAAAGAGGTAAAAAAACGTACTTAAAAATATTTAATCCTTCAAAATTTATATTAAACCTAATTTTCACTTTTATTTTTTGCTTTTTTTAAAAAAAATATTAATCTATATGTTATAAAATAAAAAGGTGGAAGATAATAAAATTCTTTCTTATTTCCCAATTTTTTTATTTTGATAAATTTATTTTATATAATTATAGTTAATGGTAATAAGAAAAAAGGCTATAGAAGACCCAAATATA
>CAZJHB010000202.1:0-2605 GCA_964545685.1 uncultured Candidatus Peribacteria bacterium
TCTACCCCATCATTCCCATCACCACCAAACCAAGCACTCCCATCACCATAGATACGACAAATCCCATTAACACTTCAATTCAAAATCTCTTTTCTCATAATTTAAATGCAATTCATCATTTCACAAAATTATTTGATATAATAGCAATGATAATAGTTGTAGCTGCGAGTTTTGCTCAAATCTTTGAATCAAGAGAATCTACCGCCATTGTTTGACTTACAGCATCAACATCAGCAAGTCAAGAAATTACACCAAGAGCATAAAAAAAGTAATCTCACCAAACATCTTGATAAACACTTCATAAAGCTGAAATAAATTTTATCATCAATACAAATCATGCAAACTTTAATGCAGGTCATACCATAAATGGACTTGTATATTTTTTTTCATCATCAACTACTTGTTTACTTATTGTAGCTTTTTTCTTATTAGATTTAAAATAAAAATAAATAATATATAATACCATTCAAACTAACATAAAAATACTTGGATAAATAATTGATGAAAGTAAATTTATATTAAAAAATAATACTATTATTACAACTCTTATAAACATTATTGTAGAAGCTAACAATGTAGACACAACATAAGATTCTCTATTTTTAATATCACTAGTAGATGCGTTTGTCATTGATGCTGTTACTGCCGTTGAAGATATAAGTCCTCAAATAGCTCCTGATGCAATTATACTAGATTTTTCTCAAATTATTTTAGACATTATATATCATATATAAGATATACCTGACATTAAAACAACAAAAAACCAAATTCAATATAAATTTAAAAAAGAAACGTTCAAAATAACATAATCTAAATCCTTTGTAAATCACATTATCTTTAAAATTTCCATTATAGAATATTTATAATCTGGCAATATAGGTAAAATAACAATAGCAATAACAGCAAACTTTATTGTATTATTTAATTCTTTTAGACTTATTTTTTTAACTATATTTTCTAAAAAAGGTTTCAAAGATAACAAAAATGTCAAAATTATAGAAAGTATTATTGATTCTTTTTCGTATCATATCATTACGGATACTCAAAGAAAAAATGTTATTATAGCTCAAATTTCAGTTGTTAGTCAAAATTTCTTTTCTTTAAAAACACTATAAGTATAATAGATTCAAATATATAATCAGATAAAAATTAATGCTAATATTAATATTCAATAACTTCAAAATAAAATTGATATTTCTGTTGAAAATGCTCATAAAAAAGAAATCAAAGCAAATGTTCTTATTTCTCAAAATGTAACATTATTCTTTCTACCGTTTTCATGGTTATTATGAATACCTCTCTCCATTCAAATCAAAGCACCAAGTCATACAGAAAGTAAAAGTTTTAATATTATATTGATGTCCATTTTTATATAAATTATAAATATAAATTTTTGGTCTAGCTCCCTCTTCCCATTGCCATTAAGTTAAGATTTTAACCCCTTTCCCTCGTACCTCGGGTATTCTCCTTAAAAAGGGAAAAATCGTTCTACTCCTTTCTTCACTGGGGGAAAGTTTGGGATAGGGGGCTCTTAACTTAATGGCAATGGAGTTGTGAGTGAGGGCTTATTTTATTTTCTTACAAACAAAATAAACTCTCTCTGATTGAACACTTAGCTCTCAATAATGATAATCTATTATGTCCAAAATAGCAAATCATTTTTCTTTTAATCCATCCTTTATTTTATTTATTGGAAAACTATTCTCTTTTATTGTTTCTTCTATCAAATCATATCTTCAATCCTCTGCTTTTTTAAAAATTTTAACTAACCATTCATAATAAGAAGTTTTCTTAAACATTTCAAGACATACACTATCTTCTCAAAAATTATAAAATTGAGCGAAATCATTAGTTATGCTTTCAAATTCAAATATAGTATTAATATCAAATATAAACAATCATCATAAATCTAAATGTTTATTAGACATCTCAAAACATTTTTGCCAATCTTTCCAAGTTAACAAATGACAAATAGAATTATAATTACACAAAATACAATCAAATTTCTTTTTCAAATCAAAATTTGTCATATTTCATAATACTAGTTTAGCTTTATTTCATAAATTTTCTTCTGTTTTTTTTAACATCCTTTCATTTATATCTAAACCAACAACATCATATCAATTTTTAATTAATTCTTTTGCTACCAATCCTGTTCAACAAGCTAATTCTAAAATAGTTTTTGTTTCTGGTTTGTATTCTTTAATACAATCATTAACTAAAAAATCTACTTCATCTTCTATTGGATTATTTATACTTCTAACTATTTTATCATAGTACTCTAAAAATACATCATATGTTTTCATTTTTAAAACTTATAGTAATTCAAATAATAAGAATAAAATTATTCATAATATTATAAAAAATAAATAAATAATTTTTGATTTCATTTTTCCTTTATCTTTAAACTCTGGAAGAATATCAGCAAGTGCTGTATATAAAAGTCCTCAAGTTATAAGAGACAATATAATAAATTTATTTTCAAGTAAAATATTTTTAAATGGATATGTTAATAATGCTCAAAAAATTCATCAAAAAGCAGCTACAAATGAATATTTATCTTTATTATGATTCATAATATAATTAACTATATTTTGAGGAATAG
>CAZJHB010000203.1:0-2555 GCA_964545685.1 uncultured Candidatus Peribacteria bacterium
TTTGAGATAATAAACCATTTGAATGTGTTTGAACTTATGAAGAATCATTTATTTCTATTTATAATGCAATTGCTAAATATAAAAAAAATAAATTTTATATTTTAGATAAGATTGAAAATTTATATTTTTCAAAATTTAAAAAATATGATGAAAAAAAAGTTAAAAATAAACTTTTAAAAATTTATAATAATGATATAATTCCTAGTATATTTAAAAAATTATTGTTTGAAAATAATGAAAATTAAAATAAAAACGAAACAATTAAAATTATATAATATAATAATAAAAAAAATTTCTAATTTTAATGAAAAAAATTATATTTTTTTATTTTTTTTGTTAGCAACTTTAATAATAATATGGAAATTATTTTCTTATACTATATTGAATAATGATTTTTATACTCAATTAGCTGATAATCAACAAATTTGAGAAATAACCGTTCCTGTTACAAGATGAACTATTTATTCGAAAGAATCAAGTACTACAATAATGTGAACATCTCTTAATCTTTATGATGTTGCAATTGATCCACAAAGTATTTGAAATAAAGAAAAATTAACAACTTACCTTACAAATATTGTTTTTAATGAGTTGTGTTTTGCTAAAACTGTTGAAGAATGTTATGAAAATACTTTGACATATTTACGTGTTTTAGAGATTGAAAAATTTGAGTTTAGTGAGGATAATATAAAAAAATTAATTTATGATAGATTAAAAGAAAAAATATATCAAGAAAAAGTAACAAGCGTTTTTGTTAATTTGGAATTAACAGAAGAAAAAATAAATAGAGTTAATAATTCAAACTTAAAATGAGTTTATGTTGTAAATGACTATTTATATTTAAATCCTGAAGAAATAAAATGAAATAAATATACAATAGATATATTAACTGATATATTATGATATAAAAAAGAAGATGTTGAATCATTAGTTAGACAGAGAAATTTACGTTATGTTCAAATTTTAAAAAAGATTTCTATATCAAGTTGAGAAAAAATAAAATTGTATTTAGAAGAAGAAAGTATTGCTATTAAAAAATGAATATTAAACAAAGAAAATAGCATTTGAAATTTTATAATATTAGAACCTAATCCTCATAGATATTATCCTGAAAATAATTTGGCGGCTCAAGTTATTTGATTTGTAGATAATGAATGAGTAGGACATTATTGAATTGAATGATATTTTGATGAAATATTACAATGAAATAGCTGAAAAATAGTATCAAGAAAAGATACTCAATGAAGAACAATAGATACAATTTGACTTGAAACAGAAGATTTTGTTTCTGAATGAACCAAAATTTATACAACAATAGATAGAAATATTCAAAACAGAGTTGAATATATTTTAGAAGAAGGAGTTAAATCTTATAGAGCAAATAAATGAACAATTGTTGTTATGGAACCACAGACTTGAAGAATTCTAGCAATGGCAAATTATCCAACTTATGATCTTAATAATTATTCTGATGTATATGAAATTGAAAAAGTAAAATATTCGCAGTATCCAGATCCAAAAATAGATTTGCTCGGTTATCCTGTTTATGTTGAGGATAGTGAAAATGGAATATTATTTTATTATGATTCAAAAGAAATTTATTTAAGGGAAGCTACTAGGGATGAGCTTTGAGATGTTGCTTTGGTAAAATATAAATATAAAAATGATTTTTGACCTCAAATTTATACAAATGATGCAATATCTTCATTATATGAACCTTGAAGTATCATGAAAGCCTTTACTGTTGCTATTTGACTTGATACTTGAGAAATTACTAGATATTGAATGTATCAAGATGATTGAAAAGTACAAATTTGAGATTTTACGATTGCAAATGTTATGGATGAATGTATTTGATATCATACTTTTGCTCATGCTCTTAATTATAGTTGTAATGTTTGAATGATTAGAATAGTACAAAGATTATGAAAAGTTTTATTATATCAATATTTAAATGATTTTTGATTTTCAGAAACTACAAATATTACTCTATCATGAGAAGTTACATGAAAAATAAAACCACGGGAAAGATGGTCTATGGCTCAACTTTTAACTACGTCTTATTGACTTTGAGTAAGTTTAACTCCTTTGCAAATGGCTAATGCTTATAGTATTTTAGCTAATGGTTGAGTATATATAAGACCTAGAATTATAGATAAAATTGAATATTCAAATGGTAAAATTGTTGAATATAAAAATGAAATTATTAGAAGAGTTATAAAAGAATCTACTTCAGAAACTATTACTCAAATGTTAAATTCTTCAATTAATGATTGAGCAGCGAAAAATTGAAATGTTGAGTGATTTTCTCTTGCTTGAAAGACTTGAACTTCACAAATTTCTTATAGAGGTGGTTATGAAGAATGAGTTTGATCAACAATTGCATCTTTTGCATGATATTGACCAGTTGAAGATCCACAATTTGTAATTATAGTAAAACTTGAAAGACCAAGAACTAATGAATATGGTTGATCTACTTCTGCGAATTTATTTAAACAAGTAGCAGAATATTTACTTGATTATATGGGGGTACCAAAGAAAGGATAATTAAAATT
>CAZJHB010000204.1:0-2533 GCA_964545685.1 uncultured Candidatus Peribacteria bacterium
GCTAAATCAATATCAAAAAGTAAGAGCAGAACATAGAAAAGCAAGAAAAAGGAAATGACTTAATACAGTTTGAGTAGTTGGTTATACAAATGCTTGAAAATCAACTCTAACAAATTCTCTTACAAAAAAATGAGTATTAGCTGAAGATAAACTTTTTGCTACACTATGAACTTCAGTATGAAAAATGTGGGTAGCTACTGAAGATTGAAGATGAAAGGAAATACTTATAAATGATACTATTTGATTTATTAGAGAATTACCACCAGAATTAATAGATGCTTTTTCTTCTACACTTGAAGATTCAATTGAATCAGATATTCTATTACATGTAGTAGATGCTTCTGATCCGAAAATTGAAACAAAAATAAAAGTAGTTGATGATATTTTAGAAAAAATATGAGCAACCCAAAAAAGAATATATGTTTTCAATAAAATAGATCAAATCAACGAAAATACCGTAGGGGTGAACCTATGTGTTCACCCAAATAATGAATGTGTTCACCCAAATAATGAACAAAATCAAACAGATAATGAAGAACAAAAAAAATATTCTAATTATTTAGAATATTTAAAAGATAAATTTGATTATTTGAATCCAGTCTTTATTTCAGCATATAAAAAGATTGGTTTGGATGAGTTGAAAGAAAGGATAGTTGATGATTTAATTTTTAATCCCTAACTATCTCAGTATCAATAGAATAAATATAATAATCTTTTTCATTAAACTTGTTTTCTTTTAATTTAGCTTTTAAAACTGGAATAAAATCTTCTCAGGTTAAAAGTTTTGGACTAATATTAGGTAAAATACAAGCCATTTTTTCATAATCTTTTTTGATAGCTAAAATTCAATTTTTTACTGGATCTATTTTTTTTAATTCATTATCCTTTAATATTTTTCTATCTTTTATAATATCAATCCTATATTTTAAATCTTTATTTTCATTTGCTTTTAAAGGAGAGAATCTACTGTCTTTTGATATAGCTTCAACAGTATTTTCAATTAATTCTTGAGCAATAGAAGTTTTTAATTCTTTTATATTTCAAGAACTTCATCTTACTTCTCAATTTTTGTAAATAGTTACAAAAGTAGCTCATTGTGAATTAAGTAATTTGTCATCAGTAACATTTATATCGTTAACACTAGGTATTTTTAAGTATTTTAAATAAAAATTTACAGTATTTTTTACAATATTTAACATATTTTTTATAATTAATAATTTAAGATATTATATAGTATTTTTTTCATCTTCCAATTTTGCCATTTCATTTTCTTCCATTTCTATTTGATAAAAAATATCAGATAATGGATCTTGATTTGTATATTTATTATAATAAATATAAAGAAGTCAAAATAATTGTTGAAAAAAAGTTATCATAAAATTAATTATAGGCAATAAAACAAGTAATGAAATTAATTTTGCATAACCACTTGAAAATGAATAGAATATTGTTATTGTTATAATTATACTTACAAATAATCAAAGAAAATTTCAATATAATCATATTAAAATATGTCTATAATTATTTAAAACTTCAAGAATAATATGTATTCAAAAAGTTAATATTATTATATGAAAAAGATAAACAATCATTATATTATCATAACTTTTTAATCAAGTTATTATATATATAGGAGTAATAAAAAGATAAATAATAAAATTAAAAAAAGTTATTTGTTTGAATATTATAAGGTTTTTTTTATACTTTTCTGGAGCAGTTAAGTTAAGAATATAATAAGTTAAAAATATTGTTATAGTAGTTCAAATTAATGTAATACCTGATAATAATAAAGGAAAAATTGAACTAGTTTTTATTCAAATTTGAGCTTCTTTAAAAGTACTTTGTATATTAACATAATCAGAAATAAAAAAAGAAATAACTAGTATTATTGTGCTTCAAGCTATTCAAGCTATTAAACTTCATAATGCATTTACTAAAATATTTTGCAAGTTATCTTTTTTTAAACTTAGTGTCATAATTACTTTTTATGTGATAAAATATAGTGTAATAAATATATAATTGCTCATATACTAATCATTGAGTCTGCAATATTAAAAATTGAAAAATATTTTATTCAAAAAAAATCAATTACTTTATTATTAAATATTCTTTCTATTCAATTTCAAATTGCTCAAGCTAGTATCAATCAAAAACTAAAATTTATTATTTTATTTTTTAATTTTTTTTCTTCTTTAAAATAATAATAAAAAATTAAAAAAATCAAAATAATAGTTCATATTTTTAAGATAAAACTTGGTATTTGTATAGAAAATGCAATTCAAGTATTTTCAAAATATTGTAAATAAATAAAATCTCACAAAATATTTATCTTGTTTTGTAGAAATATGTTTGCAAGATATTTTGTGTATAAATCTATTATTATTCAGAGGATTATAGTAGTGTAAAATAGCATATTTATTATTTTTATAATTTAATATTATTTCAAAAATCATTTAATAATTTTATTTCTTTTAATTTTTCATTCAATTATATCAAAATTTTCATTATTTGCTTCAATATAGTTTTGAGTCCA
>CAZJHB010000205.1:0-2530 GCA_964545685.1 uncultured Candidatus Peribacteria bacterium
AAAAAATTAATAAAAAATTTATGGAAAACATACAAAAAATAGTTAATTTAATAGATAAGGCTATTGCATCAGAACCAGATCTAAATATTACTTGATGAAATATCATAGCTTTTTGATATGATGAAGTAGTTGATAAATATAAAAATATCATAGATTCTTCAAAAAATTGGTTAGTAGAATATCAAGCAGGACTTATAGAAGAAACTTGAATAAATACATTAAAAATCAAGTTTAATAATTCAATGGGATATTTTATTGAAGTTCCTAAAAGTCAGATAGAAAAAGTAAAAAATAATTTGATTCATAAGCAAACTCTTATAAATGTAGCTAGATATGTAAGTGAAGAGCTTTTAAAGTTTCAAACAAATTTATTTGAAGCAGAGAGTAATTTAGCAGAAAGAGAATATAAAATATTTTTGGATATTAGAGAAAAAATTCTTGATAGCTTTGTAGATATAAAACAAATAAGTAAGGATACTGCATTTATAGATTTTTGCTCTAATTTAGCTTCAGTAGCTTATTATAATGATTATGTTTGTCCTCAAATTGAAAAAAATTATAATTTGTTAATTGAAAATTGAAGACATCCTGTTATAGAAAAACAAGCTACTGATTTTATAAGTAATGATTTGGTATTGGATAAAAAAGATTTTGTTCATATTATTACATGACCAAATATGTGATGAAAATCTACTTTTTTAAGACAGAATGCTCTTATAATTTTACTTTCTCATATTTGAAGTTTTGTGCCAGCAAAAAAAGCATTAATTCCATTGACTGATAAAATATTTTCAAGAATTTGAGCTTCTGATAATTTGTTTTTATGAGCTTCTACATTTATGGTAGAAATGCAAGAAGTAGCTAATATATTGAATAATTCTACAAAAAATAGTTTTGTAATAATTGATGAAGTAGGTAGGTGAACTTCTACTTATGATTGAATGAGTTTAGCATGGGCAATTTTAAAGGAAAATCATAATAACATATGAGCAAAAACATTATTTGCTACTCATTATCATGAATTAATTGATGAATCAAAATCTCTAGTTTGAGTGTCTAATTATTCAGTTTCTGTATGAGAAAATAAAGATGAGCTTCTTTTTCTTAGAAAAGTAATAAAAGGTTGAATTAAAAAATCTTTTTGAATAGAAGTAGCAAAGCTTGCTTGAATTAGTGAAAATGTACTTGATGAAGCTAAAAAAATGCTTAAATTACTTGAAGTTGAACATAATAAAATATCTTGAAATCAGCTTAGTATTGGAATTGATAATATAGAGAAAGAAATTGAATATATTGAAAAACAATCAGAAATAGAAGATGAAATAAAAAATTTAAATTTGAATACTTTTACTCCAATTGAAGCTTTAAATAAATTAAATGAATTAAAAGAAAAATTATGAAGTTAGAAGAAAATTTATTAGAAAAATTTGAGTGAAATGAAGAAATAAAAACTAATAAAATTACAAAAGTTATAGAATATATAAAAGATAATTTAAAAGAAATATTGGATACTCCTAAATGGTGATATCCAATTGTTTTTTTGTGATGAATAGTTTGATTTGTATTATGAACAACAATTCTTGTTTTTATTCCTTGAGTTACTTTTATTTTTATTATTTGAAGTTCAAAAGTAGTAAAATCTGTTAATATTAAAATAAATAAAAAAATGCAATAAATATTTATTACATTTTTTACATTTAATTTTAAACTTATTATTTTATTTTTGCCATAGCTTCTGAAATATCATCAAAAGTTTCTATAATAGTAGTAATACCAACAAGTTCTAATATATCTTTTACTCATTCACTACAATTTGTAATATACATTACTCATTCAACATCTTCAATATTTGAAAATAAATCAGCAATATATCAAATAGATTTTGAATTAAGATATTTTAATCATTTTAAATTAAAGATAATTTTAGTATCACTTGTAAAATCTCAGATTTCACTATAAATATTTTTAAATTGTTTATCTGCATTAGTTTCATCTAATTCTCAAGTAAATTCAAAAATTATAACTCATTTTTCTTCTTTTTTGTTTACTTCTATTAAAGTTTCCATAATATTTTTAAAATTATTAAATATAAATATAATATAACTTAATTATATAACAAAAATAAAATTAAATCAAATATTTTATAAATTTTTTTTACAATATGTTACAAAAATACAATTTAAAAACTATAGAAAAATTAAAGTTTTCTTTTAAAAAGCCAATGTTAATTTATTTGAAAGGAGATTTATGATCTTGAAAAACAACCTTGACAAAGTATATTTTAAATGATTTATTAAAAGTAGAGGAAGATATAACATCACCAACTTATACATATTATAATAAATTTGAATGAATTTTGAATGGAGAAAAAATAGATATTTATCATTTTGATCTTTATAGACTTAAAGATTATGATGAATTTTTTGCTATTGCTTGAGAAGATGTTCTTGATAATAATAATTGAATTATAATTGTAGAATGGCCAGAATTAATTGAAAAGTATTATAAATGTGATTTGAAGATTAAGTTT
>CAZJHB010000206.1:0-2506 GCA_964545685.1 uncultured Candidatus Peribacteria bacterium
TATCAGCAAAAGCTGTGAATATTATAATTTTTTTATTTCAAGGATTAATTGGATTTTCTATTTTCTTTTTTATTAAATCTTGTAATTTAATTAATTTGGAATCATATTCAGGTGTAACCCAACTCATTTCTTCTAATATATCTTCTGCAATTGCTAAATCTCTTTTTAATTCAGTTTTCCATCATGTAGTATTCATATCAGCTAGATTGATTTTAATCTTATCTCAAATACTAAAATCATCACTTAACCAATCATCATTCTCAATATCAAAATTTATATCATCAACTTGAGTTAACTCAGTACTAATATCAATTCAATCTTTCTCAAATTTTTCTATACTTTTAATTATAGATTCAATATTTCAAATAAACTTACTAATTGTTATTCTAAAAGAATCTACTGAGCTTTCTAATCTTTTTAATAGATTAATTTTCATAAGTTTTTGTAAACTTTTTTCTCTGGTAGTTTGTTTTAAGCTAACATTTTCTTTTATATTTGTATCATATAAATCGTTATAAAATTGCTTTTTAGAGTCTAAAATATAGTCAAAAGGAGTATAAATAGACATACTTAATTTAGATAATTCTTCATATAATTCTTTAATATTTAAAAATCATTCTAAGTCAGTAATATCAGTTCTAATTGGAATAGGATCTAATCTATTAGGAAATTTTCAAATTTTATTTATATCATAATATTTTTCTATATGTTTTCTACTTCTTGCAATAGTAACAGAATCTAATAATTTAAAAAAATCAAAATTTGTATTTAATCTTTTTAATAATTCTTGTCCAGTTCTTTCTTTAATTGGAAGTTTAGACCAATCATTAAATGTTTTTTGAGCATTTTTTAAAATTGTATCAATTGATTTTTTAACATCCATTTTATCATCTACAGTTTCTGTATTTCATTCATAAGCAAGTGCTATTTGATTTTTTAGATCAGTAAATTTATTATTTACAGGAGTAGCAGAAAGCATTAGTAATTTTGTTTTTACTCAAGCTTTCATTACGTTATTTAATAATTTTTGATAACGGGTGATTTTATCTTTTCTAGGAGCATTATTTCTAAAATTATGTGATTCATCAATTACAACTAAATCATAATTTCACCAATTCACGCGTGATAAATCAATTCAATTAGAATCTCATTTATCTCTAGATAAATCAGTATGATATAATACATCATAATTCAATCTATCTTTAATTAACGGATTATCTTCATAATTATTTAAAAAAGTTTGCCAATTATCTCAAAGTTTTTTCGGACATAAAACAAGTACACTTTTATTTCTTTCTTGATAATATTTTATAACTCAAAGTGCAGAAAAAGTTTTACCTAATCATACACTGTCAGCTAAAATACATCAATTATATCTTTCTAATTTATTAATGATTCAAAGTACTGCATCTTTTTGAAAATCATACATTTTATTCCAAATAACAGAATTTTTAAATCAAGTTCTTTCATTTGCTAATTCATCTTCTGTAATATCTTCTAAAAATTCATCAAAAATATTATAGAGCGTAAGATAATATATAAATTCAGGAGAATTTTCTTTATATAAATTTGAAATATAATCAACTACTTCTTCTGTAATATCTTTTAAAGTATCATTATCCTTCCATATCTCATCAAAACTTTTAATAAATTCTTTTGTTGTTTCATAATCATTTAATTTGATAATAGTTTTTGATATAGAATTATCTTTTTCAAATCAAAATCATGCACTACTAAATTCTTCTATATTTGTATATACAGAAGAATTATTTTCATTTTTTAATATAAATTGTGAGTCAATATGACGATTACTTAAATTTGATTTAAATTTAACTTTTGATTCAATCCAACTTTTACATTCTTTTGCAATAGCTTTTCATTTTAATTTATTTTTTAAATTAATTTCAAAATCAGTTCAACTAATTGCTTTTTTTATATTGTTTGATTTTATTTCAAACATTTTTTTTTCTTTTTTATCTTTACTTATATCTATAAATGTAGGATCAGTAAAGATAAATCTTAAACTATCAATATTTTGAAGTTCAGATTTTAAACTTTCAAATCAATAAATTGAAAATATAGCTGAAGCAATATCAATTTTAATTCATTTTTTTATACTATTTTTTAAATCATCTCAAACTTTTTGAGTTTTATTATTAAAAGTTTTAATCATATAATCTTGAAAAACATTAGGAAATCAAAAAACTAACTTTAAATATACTTAAAAAAGTAAAAAAGTCTATAAAAATTACTTTTTAAAAACTTTATTCCATTTTTAATCCCCTTATTCCAATTCCATCATCCTTATTCCATTTTTATCTCAATTATTCCAATTTCACATCAATTCATCTATTTCTCCCCTTTTCAAGGGGAGTCCCGAGGTACGAGGGGAGGGGTTAAATATTCCCCCTCATTGGATTGAAATTAAGGAGGAGTTACACCCCAAACATCCCCTTCAACTCACTACTCCCCTCACTCTTAATCACCTCAATCAAATCTAAAATAT
>CAZJHB010000207.1:0-2502 GCA_964545685.1 uncultured Candidatus Peribacteria bacterium
AGTTTTGTTTATTTTTTTCTTGCTTAATATCATTAACTTTTATATCCCGAATAAAATCTGCTACATATTTTTCAAGTTTTAGTTTTCATAAAATAAGTCATCAGATCATTCATAATATAATTCATGAAAATATGTAAATAAGAGTTATTTTTATACCAAACATACCAATAAAAATTGCTATTGCTACTTCATTAACTAATGGAGAAGTTATCAAAAATGCAAAAGTTATTCAAAGGAGTATTCCTCATTTTAAAAATCATATAAAAAGAGGAATACTAGAACAACTACAAAATGGAGTTATGGCACCAAAAGATGAAGCCAAAAAATATTCTAATCAGTATAGATGTTTTTTATTTAAAAAATTTCTTATTTTTTCAACAGGAAAAATAATATTTATAAAACTCATAACTTGTGTGATAGCTAAAAGTAATATAATTATTTTCATAGTATATTATTTAAATAAATTATTAAAATGTTTTAAATATTGTTTTACTTCAGGTATATTTACTGAATAAATAACATTTAGTCATTCTTTTCTTTGAATTAAAATTTTTTCATCTTTTAGCTTTTTTAAATGATGAGAAATTAGATTTTGTGGTAATTCCATAAAATCAACAATTTCACAAACACATTTTTCTCAATTTTTTAAAAAACATAAAATTTTAAGTCTATTCTTATCTGATATTGTTTTCAAAAATGGAGTTATTCAATCTATATTTGTACAAGCATTTTTATTCATGATAAAAAATATTTAAGTATATCAATATATATTGATATAGTAATGGAAAATTTATGAAAGTCAAGATTTTAACAGCTTAACCTAAATTTTTATATTATACAAAAAAGTAATTATTAATTGACATAAAATCATAAAATTTATATAATATAATACATTAAAATATAATTATATAATATGGAAAACTTAACTTTTGAAAAAGCATTTAATAGATTAAGGGAAATATCAGAAATATTAGAAAAAGATGAGGTAATTGATGTAGATAAATTAATTGAATATCAAAATGAAGCAAAAAAATTGCAAGAATTTTGTAGTGAAAAAATTAAGGTTTCGGAAGAAAAATTAGATATTAAAAATTAAAAAATGTATAGTGAAAAATACCAATCTCTTTGAGAAGTATTGAATATAATCAAAAATGCATTTGATGATTTTATATCTTATCAAACATTTTTGGTAGAAGCAGAAGTAAAAAAAATAAATCAATATAATAATTTTTATTATATTGATTTGGTTCAAATTAAAAATTGAAAAATAGTTGAAAAAACTTCTTCAAATATATTTAATCCCAATGTAATGAAAAGTTTTTTATTAGAAACATGAATTAATAATATACAGGATTTGATATGAAAAAAATTACTTTTAACTCTTAGGCCTAGCTTTCATAAAACTTACTGATTTTCTTTTAATATTTTAAGAATTCATACGGATTATTTTTTATGAGCACTAGAAAAAGCAAAAAAAGAAACTATCCAAAAATTACAAAAATTAGCAATTTTTGAAAAAAATAAGCAATTAAACTTGTGATATCCTAGCTTTCATATAGCGATTATTACTTGAAAAGAATCAGAATGATTTAGAGATTTTGATACTATTATTCGTGAATCTTGATATAATATTACATATGATGTTTACCCAAGCTTAGTTCATGGTGAAAAAGCATCAAGTGAAGTATTAAACACTATGAAAGATATCAATTTTTCAAATTATGATGCATTTGCAATTATGCGTTGATGATGATGATCAGATGGAATGAATTGGACGAATGATTTTGAATTAAATAAATTTATTTGTGAATTGGAAATTCCAGTAATTAGTGCAGTTGGACATACTATTGATAAAAATATTATAGACATGGTTTCAAGATATGATTGTAAGACCCCATCCGAAGCTGCTTCTATTTTGATTTGAATGTATGAAGAGTTTTATAATCAATTAAATGATTTTACAAATGCGATAAATAAAAATATAATAAATATTATAAAAGATTATACTAAAGGATTATCATACATTGTTGATAATATTAATGTAAATATAAAAACAAGATTTAAAACATACTTAATCAAAATTGAATGATATAATGTTATTTATGAATATATAAAAAATCAGTTTAGAAATATAAAAGCAAGTCTGAATACTTTTGATAGTATTATTCGTCATAATAATCCATCAAAAATAATATCAAAAGGTTATAATTTAGTTTATGATTCTGAAGGAAATTTTAAAACTGAATATGAAGTTTGAAAAGAATATATATTGGATTCAAAATGATATAAGTATAATATTAATGTGTTGAGTAAAATTGAAAAAACAAAGGGCTAAAGTTCTCTTATGAATAAAATTATTGTTTGATGTTATTGATTTGATTTTTAGATAGAAGATAGTAAAAATTTCAAATAAAGAGTGTTGTGGATTTTTATTTAGTAACTACTTGTATAATAAACTTTAAATTTTTTTTAAAAATTCTCAAAATACTTTTTCATAATTTT
>CAZJHB010000208.1:0-2494 GCA_964545685.1 uncultured Candidatus Peribacteria bacterium
AAGATGATTATAATAATAAAGAAGAATTAGCACAAGCCTTAATAGATGCATATAGCTGAACAACTTTAGCTAATGTATGAGTGTATAAAACAATAGTAGAAACAGCAAGTGAAGATTTAGTAAGTTTAGTAGATACATTTGTATTAAATAAAGATAATTTTGTTAATACAACAACCAATACTACAACTACATATTCATGTACTTGAACACTACCAAGTCAAAATGTATCAACATCAAACGATTCATGATTAACAGTAGATACTGCTTGGCAAAATATTGCTTCATGAGATAATTGTTACTATGAATGTACTTTATGATATACTGGGGTTAATTGTGATGTAGTACCAAATCCATATGAAAGTTGTATTGGACAAAATACACCTACTCCATTTTCAGCAACAACAACATATCCATGATGTAATACAGCAGATATAATAGTATGTAGCTGAAACCAAACATGATATACAATATCAGCATGTAATGTATGAGCAACAACAGCAAGTACAGATTGGACAGTATCAAGATGAGAATATTTTCAATGGTGAAGAAATAAATGATTTGCTTATTGAGATACAACACAACAATCTACACAAATAGCAAATGCAAGTTATGACCCAAACAATGATACATATTGATTTGTATGGAATTCAAATCTATCATCATATAGATATGATTGGATAGTAGATCAAGATGATAATTTATGGTGAAACAATAGTTGAGCTTGAACAGATGAACAAAGACAATGACCTTGTCCTACTTGATATCATGTACCAAGTCAACCAGAATGGTCTGGTATAGTAACAGCATGACAATGGTGATCTAACTGAGCTAATATGCAAACAGCACTTAAATTGCCTTATGCAGGTTTCCGTCATCGGAATAATGGTGCTTTAATCAATGGAGGCTCTTACGGTTACTACTGGTCTAGCTCACCTAATGGTACTAACGGGCATTACTTGTACTTCTATTCTAGCAAAATTACTCCTAGCCATTTCAATTCCCGTGTTTACGGGTTCTTTGTGAGGTGTTTCAAAAACTAGAAAAGATATAAATAATCTTTTAGATTATTTATATCGTATTCGACTACCGTGTCCCGAGTAACGAAGTGTAGCGGGATTTGTTCTATTTGTCTATTTCCTAAAATAGAAGAAACTAAAAAATCTTTTTAATAAGTAAAAGCTTGTTAGAAAGGTTTTTTCTTATTTTTCTGACGGAAGGAAGAAAAATAATGGATTTATAAATTAAAAATAAAAATTATGAGAAATTATGATTTTTGGAAACTACAAAAAGAAAAAATAGAAAACAAAGAAAAAATTATTTTAATTTTAGCTTGAATATTTTACAAAACCTTTGAAACTGATACTAGATTCTTAAGTGATAAGTTTTGATTTAAGATTAAGGAAAGTCTGAAAAAGTCCTTCGTAAGAAAAAAATTAAGATTTTTTAGCAAAAAAGATTATTTTTTTATAGATGTGACTTTTTCAGACTTTCCTTAAAGATAAAATAAATAAAACTAAAAGTTAAAAATAAAAAAATCCAAATAAAATTGGATTTTTTTATTTTTAAGATTATAATTTGGCAAAATTTACTATTTACACTATTAAACAATGAAACTAGATATAGAAAAGCTTTTAATGGAAGTACCAATAACGAGAATAAAACATATTGAAGATAATGATGTATATGCTGTACTTGAAAAATTTAATATGTGTTGAAGTATAAAAGTAAAACCAGTTTATTGGATTTTGAAAAGAGCAATAGAAAGATGAGAACTTGATAAGAGTAAAATAGTACTTGAAGCTTCTAGTTGAAATACGGCAATTTCTTTATCATATTTATCAAATTTATTTGATTTAAAAGTAAAATTAATTATCCCTAAAACAACAGCAGATTGTAAAAAGAAACTAATAAAATCATATTGAGCAGAACTTGTTGAAATTTGAGAAACAACAGATGATGCTATTGATTATATGAATAAGATATACAAAGAAAATCCAGATAAATATTTTCTAACTGATCAACATTGAAATTATGATAATATGGATGCTCATTATAATTTAACATGACCATATATATCAAAAAGATTATGAGAACTTGATTTTTTTGTTGCTTGATTTTGAACTTGTTGAACTTTACTTTGAACAGCAAAATATTTAAAAGAAATAAATCCAAATATAAAAATAATTTGAATTAATCCTCTTGATAGAGTAGAGGGGATAAAGAATTATAAAACTACAAAAAATATATGACAATTTTATAAAGATTATAAATATTTGATAGATGAAGTAATTGATGTGACTTTTGAAGAGGATGCTATACCATGAGTAAATGATTATATTAGTGAATGATATTTTAATTGAATTTCATCAGGAGCATATTTATCATGAACAAAGAAGTATTTAAAAGGAAAAAAATGATTAAAATGAGTTATAATTGCTCCAGATTGATGAGATTATTATTTTGCAGATCTTATAAAGTATATAGATATGGATAA
>CAZJHB010000209.1:0-2484 GCA_964545685.1 uncultured Candidatus Peribacteria bacterium
TATCTTCTATTTGTACTTTAATTCTTAATGTTTCTTTTTCTAAATCAAGTGCATTTGATGTATCAATATAAACTTCAACTCAAGCTTTAATTATTCAATAAACAAGATTATTATCTGTAATTTTTTTACTAATAAGTTCTATTTTATCAGCTCTTACAATTCATCAAATAAGTTCAAGAACTTCAGTTATAACTTCAGCATTTTTATTTTTTGCATAAATAAATAATTCTATTGTCTTATTAGGCATTACATTATTATCTGATCTAAGACTTCTTACTTCTTTAATTATATTAATAATAAGTTGTTTTTGCTTTTCTATTTCAACATTTCTTTCCAATTTAATAAAAGCCCATTTAGATATTATAATATCATCACTAAAACCTAGTTTATTATAAATTTCAGCTGTAACAAAAGGAATATAAGGATGCCACATTTTTAATAATTTATTAATAGCATAAATTATTATTTTTTCAGAATAGCTAGATTTATCTTTTGTTAATTTAAATTCTTCAATATAATAATCACAAAATTCATTTTTTGTAAAATGATGAAGTTCTTGTCCAGCTTCAGAAAAATTATATTTTTCCATAGATTCAGTTACAAGATCTGATAAATATCTTAATCTTGATAAAATCCATTTTTCATGAAACATTAAATCATCATAATTTTTTATAAGTCCTTCTTCTATTTTATCAATATCATTATCACTATATTTTTTATCCTCTTCATCATTATATAAATTTGTGTAAACAAATCTTGATGCATTCCATAATTTATTTATAAAAATCTTATTATGTTCAACATTAGCTTCATCAAATTTCAAATCATTTCAAGGAGTATTTCAAATACTTAATGTTAATCTAAGAGCATCTGTTCAATACTTATTAATCATATCAATTGGATCTATTCAGTTTCAAAGTGATTTACTCATTTTTCTACCAATTTTATCTCTAACTAATCAATGTAAATAAATCTTTTTAAATGGAGTTTGTCAAGTAAACTCATATCAAAATAATAACATTCTAATGACCCAAAAAAAGATTATATCATGACCCGTTTCTAAAACTTGAGCAGGATAAAATTGTTTAACTAAATCTGGTTGTTCGTCCCCATCTATATTATAATCCAAAGTTGCAAATGGCCATAAAGCTGATGAAAACCAAGTATCAAGTGCATCCTTATCACGAGTCAAAACTACATCATTTCATAACTTAGCTTTAGCTTGTTCATAAGCTTTTTCTTCTGTTTCAGCACAAAACATTTCTCAATCTTCACTATACCAAACAGGAATTTGATGTCACCATAACAATTGTCTTGATATACACCAATCTCTTAAATTAAAAATCCAATCTTCAAATACTTTATTAAATCTCTTAGGAATAATTTCAAAATCACGTCATTTATATCATTTTATAACTTTTTTTACTATTGGATCAATTTTAACAAACCATTGAGTTGATATTATTGTTTCTATTTTTACATGTGATCTTTCTCAATATCATACTTTTGAAATATTATCTTCGATTTTTACTAAGTTTCATTTTGATCTTAATAATTCAACTATATTTTCTCTAGCTGTTTTATAATCTTGTCATGCAAAAATTCAAGCATATTTATTCATTCTACCATCTTTTCATAAAACAACTTTATCAAGAGGTAATTCATGTCTTTTTGCAATTTCAAAATCAGTTGCATCATGAGCAGGTGTAATTTTTAAAGCTCAGGTTCAAAAATCCATATCTACTTCTTCATCTCAAATTAATGGAATTTCTTTATTTAAAATAGGTAAAATTAATTTTTTACCTGCCTTTAGTAATTTTTTATATCTTTTATCCTTAGGATGAACACAAACAGCTACATCTCAAAGTATTGTTTCTGGCCTAGTTGTTGCTACAATTATTTCATTATCACTACCGGATACAAAATAAGTTACATAATATAATTTATTCTTTTCTTCTTTATATACAACTTCTTGATCAGAAACAACCGTATCAAGTAAAGGATCATAATTAACCATATATTCTCATTTGTAAATATATCATTTATTATATAAATCCACAAATGCTTTTGTAACTTTTATATTCATTGAATCTTCAAATGTAAATTTTTCTTTTGACCAGTCACAACTAGTTCACATTTTTCTAAATTGATTTTGAATTTCTCACCCATATTTTTTATTCCAATCCCAACATTCTTTCAAAAATTCTTCTCTTGAAATAGTATGTTTTGATTTTCCTTCTTTTGCTAACTTCTCTTCTACCTTAACTTGTGTAGATATTCAGGCATGATCTGTACCCGGTAAAAGTAATGTACTATCCCCTTTC
Organism: uncultured Candidatus Peribacteria bacterium; assembly: GCA_964545685.1. Classification (GTDB taxonomy): domain Bacteria; phylum Patescibacteriota; class Gracilibacteria; order BD1-5; family UBA6164; genus CAZJHB01. Next base: position 2,325 of record CAZJHB010000209.1, read on the forward strand.
ATTCTATGATATCTAGTCATAATATCTTCAAGAGTTAACATAACTGAATGTCATATATGAAGTTTACTTGTAACATTTGGTGGTGGCATTGGTATATAAAATTGGTCTCAAGTTAAAGACTTTCTAGGTTTAAATAATCAAGATTTCTCCCAATTTGTAT
>CAZJHB010000210.1:0-2484 GCA_964545685.1 uncultured Candidatus Peribacteria bacterium
GTTTTATTTTTACTTTAAATTAAAGAAAAAATACTGGAAATTTTGTTAAAGTTTTTAGAATGCAAGTAATAATATTCATTTTATTCTTTTTAAATAATTAATATTATTTCATAAATTTTCATTTCAATTATTATAATTATTTATCATATTCATTCTTTCTTCTATATCTAATACATCATTTATTCAATTAAACATATGTTTATAAGCTAGTAATAATTCATCAGAATTATTATCTTTTTTTATAAAATAATAATTTTTCATATTATACCATCAATCTTCAAGATGTATTAATCTTGAAATAATTAAGTCTCATACTGAAAAGTCTTTATCTAAACTGAATTCACTTCATTCTCACTCTCAAATAATTTCAATTTTTTTTCATGTATTAATATCCAAGAATATAACTTTATCATTATTTAATTCTAATATTTCAAACAATCAAACAAAAGTGTTTTTTAGATATTTAACTTCTTTGGAATTATCTAAATATTCTCAAATGACATTAATATTATCTAATATAAGATAATGCATTCATCTTCAATAAGCCTCTTCCATTCAAGCTCAGTTAATTAATACTAATTCTAATAATTTACTAAAATTAGTACTTAAATTTAATAAGGTTATATCATTATCCAAATTTTTATTTATTTTTTCTGTTATTTCAAAAAATTTTTTATAAATTTTTCATTGTAAACTTATTTTTTTTATAATTTTTTATTAATATTAATTTTAAAAACATTATTCCATTTTAACTACCCTTATTCCAATTTACTATGTTCTATTCCCCCTCCTTACCAAGGAGAGCCTGTCCCGAGTTAGCGGGAGAATTAGGGGGTGGTGTATTACATTTCAAACATCCCCTTTAACTCACTACTCCCCTCTTCCTTAATCACCTCAATCAAATCTAAAATATTCTGCAAACTATTCTTTAAATTTAATAAATCTCTTGGATTAGCTCTATTTAATGCAAGTCTAGTAAGAATATTCTCCAAATCACATATTCCTTTTAATTTTTCAATTATTTTTTCTCTAAGTATAGTATTATCAAGTAATTCTTTTACAATTAATTGTCTTTTTTCTATATCTATTTTAGATTTAAGTGGTTTAATTAATGAATCTCTTAAAAATCTCTTCCCCATTGGAGTATGTGTTTTATTCAAGACTCAAAAAAGAGTTCAAATAGTTGCCGATTTTGTTTGAAAATTATAGATAATATCAAGATTATTCAAAGTTGATTCATCTATCTCTAAATATTTACTAAAGTTTTCTACTCAAATCTTATTTAAATGTTTTAAATCAGATTTTTGATTATCTTGTAAATATTTTAATAGTAAATTACTTGCTTTGATTGCTTGATTTTTTCATTCTAATCAAAATGAAGAAAAATTATTTACTCAAAAATGTTTAAGTAGCATTTTTTCATCAAAGTTTGTATCATAATAATAAATATTAAGACCATATTTTTTTTCTAAAATTTCTTTGATATGAGTATTTGAAAAAAGATTTTTATCTAATATTACCTCTTTAGGAGCTATTTTATATATTTGAGTTACCAAATTATCAAAGCTATCAAACTCACTTGTTTTCCATTCAAAACTATTTGATTCTAAAAAAGACATTCAATAAACTCATTTTTCTTCTGTTATGGAAATAATATAATTATTTAATTCTATAAAATTATCTCATTCTAAATTGATTGTAGCCGGAGTAACAGTTCTAACTATTTCTCTTTTAACTATTCATTTTAATTTTGGGTCACTAACTTGCTCTGCAATACTTACTTTATATCAAGCTTTTACTAAAATAGGTAAATATTTATCTCTCGCATGATATGGTATTCAAGCAAGTGGAATAGGATTTTGTGCATTTTTATTTCTAGAAGTAATATTTATTCATAAAATTTTATGAGCAATTTTAGCATCTTCATCAAACATTTCATAAAAATCTCACATCCTAAAAAACAAAATAGTATCAGGATTTTGTTCTTTTAATTCATAAAATTGCTTCATTCAAGGAGTCAAATTCATTTTATAATTTTTAAAACATAAATTTTAGTAATCAAGTTTCATCTTCTAATTTTTTCCCCTTTTTAAGGGGAACACCCGTAACGTAGTGGAGGGTAAGGGGTTAAAAACTGTTCAAGGAGAAAAGGGGTTAAAACATAAATTTTTTTCTATTTAATCTAGTGTAGTTACTTTTTTCTTCTATATATCTAGAAATATTCAAAAGTAAACCAAGTCATATCATTAAAGATAATGTAGAAGAACCTCAATAGCTAATAAATGGTAATGTAATTCAAGTTAATGGTACTATATTAAGATTAACTCATATATTTATAAATGATTGAATTAAAATCCAACTAGATATTCATACTGCAACTAATTGAGCAAAAAAATCTTTAACTCTTGAAGCTATATAAAAACCTCTAAATCAAATATAAACATACATTAATACAATTATAGTTCATCAAACGAATCCTAATTC
>CAZJHB010000211.1:0-2468 GCA_964545685.1 uncultured Candidatus Peribacteria bacterium
ATCCAAAAGATAAAAAAATAATGGTTAGATTAGTTGTGAATTTGGTGAATTAATTAGTAAAAATTATTAATAATAATTCATAAATGATATAATATGAAAGCAATGGATCTTATGTGAGAAGCATTATATGATTATCATAAATGAAATCCAAAATGAGATTTAGTTATGATTATGAAAGATGGTTCAAGATATATTAATAAAGTAAATGTATATTTTCGTACAGAAAATGATTACTATGAAACAGAAAAGATTCTTTATGATAATATAAAATGATGAGAACTTTTAGATATTTGATGTGCTTCTTGATCTTATCTCCCAACATTAGAAGAAAAAGCTGATAATGTAGATGCAATTGATGTATCTGAAAAAAATATTCAAGTCGCAAATGAAAGATGACATAAGTATGCAAAAGTATGAGATATTATGATTTATAATTCAAATAAAAAATATGATACTATCACTCTAATTTGAAATAATTTATTAATTTGATGAAATATAGAATGAACTCATAAACTTCTTGATATACTTAAATGATTATTAAAAGTTAATTGAAAAATACTATATACTTTTAAAAAATCAGAAGAAAAATATTTTATATGAAAAATATGTATTGAATATGATTGAAAAGTTAGTGAACCATTTAAATGGATACATATTCGTTTAGATTATCTTGAAGAATTATTAAAAGAACATAATCTTAAATTAAAAATTCTTTGAGAGGATGAATATTGATATTGTTTAAAAATTACTCATAATACCTAAAAAGATTTGAACCACTTATTATTCTCTATTTTAAAACAAAATATTTTTTATTTTTAGCAAAACACCTAAACGAATTTGAACACAAAAAATCGCTTATAAAAGCGATTTTTATCTTAAAATTTTATTTGGTGGGACAAGTGGGACACTCGTCGAACTTTATTATATAGTTATATGATTCAAAATCAAAGAGAAGTTTATAACTTATATGTAAGCCTAAAACTAGAAATTAAATCACACTAATTTCCAATTTGGATATTCATAAATAAATTTTAAACTAAAACTTAATTTAACATCTCATGTATAATATCATTCTAATACTAATACATTATTTTCATCTAAAAATGGAGGTTTAGAATAAACAATTTCATTTGCTATTATTTTTTCTAAATCAACTTTATTTGCACTAGCTGAAGATAAAGCATTTTTTAATTCATCTGTATTAGTTTGAGATTGCCAAGTTTTAGAAATTCAGTCATAAAAAGCTTGATAATCATTTTTATATACTGAGTTATTAAATAGAGTGAAAAAATCATTAGTTAATTTATTTAACTCTCATACTTCAGGTATTTTTAATTCATAACTATTTGTAACTCTAGATAATTCATTTCAATCAACTATCATTTTCCATAAATTTCAATCTTGATAAGGTTTTTTATCAATTGCAAATGTTAATTTCATAAATCATATACCTACTTTAAAATCACCTTCATTAAATTCTACTATAGGTCATAATACAGAAGTACTAACACTTTCTTTTTGTTTTTTATAATTAATATATGCATTATTTCAAATTACAAGTGTTATACCATCTCATTGCCAATTTCAAATATATTTCTCTTGTTCTTCATTAAATTTAACAGGATCTCACTGCATTATAAAAGATAATGCTATTAAAACTGCAATAACTCAAACCACAATAAATCCTATTTTTCATGTTTTCTTAGTAATTTGTCATCCAGATTTCTTAATAGAATAATCTTTAAAAAATATTAAACCAATAAGTACTGAAAATATTCATCTAACTACTGGAAATCATCAATCAATTATTGAACTAATTCATGTTCAAATTAAAACTAATAACAATAAAAGGTAAAAAACTTTGTATCAAGTTGTTAATTCTGTAATAAAATTTTGTTTACAGTCTGGACACTCATATTTTTTAAATCAAAGGTTAGAATGTGAATGTTTTCACTCAAATTCATTTCAACAACTAGTACATTTAATATTTTGATTCTCCATAAATTTATTATTTTAATAATATATAGTTCAAATCCAACTACTTACAAGCTGAAAAATTAAAAATATCCCCTTTTATCTAAATAACATCTACTTATTAGCTATGTTTTTTATATCAAATCATTCAATAATTATTGCTATTTAAGTGATTTGTTTTTTAATATTTTGGTAGGACAAGTGAGACACTCGTCGAACTTTATTATATAGTTATATAATTCAAAATCAAAGAGAAGTTTATAAATTATATGAAAATTAAATAAAATTAAAAATAATTCTTAATAAACTTTTCTATATAATATTTCTTTTAATATATAATAATTTAGTAATTTAATAGAGTACTCTAACTGAGTATTATTATCATATTTTCATTCTAATTTTTTAATTTTATTATTAACCCAGAAATCCCATCAATTTCTTAATATAGCTTAACATAGGTATAAATCATAGATTTCAATGTACTTAATAAGTAC
>CAZJHB010000212.1:0-2465 GCA_964545685.1 uncultured Candidatus Peribacteria bacterium
TTTCATCAAAACCAGTAGCAACAACTGTAATTTTTAATTCTCACGCATAATTTTCATCAATAGTAGCACCAAATATTATATTTGCATCACCATCTACAGATTCAGTAATAATTTTTGCAGCTTCATCAACTTCAAACATAGATAAATCAGTACCTCAAGTAATATTAAATAATAATCATCTTGCTCATGCAATAGATAATTCAAGAAGTGGAGAATCAATAGCACCTCTAGCAGCTTCAACAGCTCTATTTTCTCAAGAACCATAACCTATTCCCATCAAAGCTGATCAAGCATTATTCATAACTGATTTAACATCGGCAAAGTCTACATTGATTAAACCAGGTTTAGTTATTAAATCAGATACTCATTGTACTCATTGATTTAATACTTCATCTACTACAGAAAAAGCATCTAATAAAGGAGTTTTTTTATCAATTATAGATAATATTTTATCATTTGGTATAGTTATAAGAGTATCTACTTTTTCTTTTAATAATTGGAAACCATCAATAGATTTTCACATTCTATTTTGTCATTCAAATGAAAAAGGTTTAGTTACAACTCATACTGTCAAAGCTCAAATTTCCTTTGCTATTTCAGCTACTATAGGAGCAGCTCATGTACCCGTACCTCATCAAAGACCACAAGTAATAAAAACCATATCTGATCATGCAATAGCTTCTTTTATTTCTTCTCTAGATTCTTCAGCAGCTTTTTTACCTACTTCTGGATCACTTCAAGCTCAAAGTCCTCAAGTAATAACTCTTCAAATATTAATTTTTGTAGGAGCAAGAGAATTAAACAAAGCTTGAGCATCTGTATTAATTGATATAAATTCTACTCAATCTAATCAAGATTCAATCATTCTATTAACAGCATTTTGTCATCCTCACCCTACTCAAACAACTTTAATTCTTGCAACTGGTGAAATAGAATCTCTAATATTTACTTCCTCAACTCAACTAGACTTCGTAATTTTTCATGAAAGTAAATCTTTTAATTTATCTTCTCTTTTTGTCATAATTTTTTAATAATAATATAAAATAAATTTTTAATTTTTTTAAGGTAATATTTTTTTAAAAGCTTCAATTATTGATGAAAAAAATCATCATACATTTAAGCTAAAAACTTTTGGTGTTATAGAATATTTATTTGCTAATATCAAAGTTCATATAACTGATGCAAAAACAGGATCATTTATGGACGCATCTGAATATTCATCTTTTGATAAAGGAGTTCATATAAATACTGGTAACCTCAAAGTTTTTTTAGCAAATTCTACAAATCATTTAATTTTTACTCATCATCAAACACACACTGCTCATTCTGGTAACATTCAATCTTTTCAAATTTTTCTCAAGTCTTCTCTTACAAAATGAAATATTTCTTCATATCTAGCAGTAACTATTTTTGATAAATAATTCATTGATAAAACACCTTCTTCTCAAATTCAAAGTGTTGACAAATCAATCTCTTCATCCTTAGGATTTTCTTCATCAATTTCTATATCAAGTTCTGCATATTCAAGTTTTAATTTTTCTGCATTAGAAGTAGAGGTTCTAAGTCATAATGCTATGTCATTTGTAACACTATCTCAACCTATTGGAATAATAGAAGAATATTTTAAAGATCAATTTTCATATAAAGATATTCAAGTTGTAGAAGAACCAATATCTACACATACAACTCATAATTCTTTTTGTCTTTTTGATAAAATTGCTTCTGGAGCACTTAATAAATTTGGATAAATATCATATATTTCTATTCAAATATCAGAAACTGCTTTTTTTATATTATTTAAAACATTTGAATTCATTGAAAAAATATTTGAAATCACTTCTAATTTTCTTGCTGACATTCAAATAGGATTTTTTACTCAATCTTCTAAGTCTACAATAAACTCTTCAGGAATTACTTTTAATATTTCTCTATTTGGTAAGTCTACTCAGTTTTTAGACATATCTAAAGCTCTATCTACATCTTCATTTGTAACTTCTCAACTAACAACTGCAACAACTCATTTATTTTTTATAACTTCTAAAGAAGAAGAATTAAATGAAATATAAGCTCAAACTACTTGTTCTCAAGCCATTCTTTCTGCCTCCTCTAAAGATTTATCTAAATTATTTTTAAATTCTTCCATATCTAATATATTTCATTTTCTCATAGCTAGAGATGAAGAAATTCAAACTCACAATATATTAAAATCATTAGAGTTTTCATTTTCAAAATATCAAATTACTGTTCTTATTTTCGAGCTTCAAATATCAATAGATGTAATTGTATTATATCAAGCCATTTTTTTTTGTTTTTATTGAAATAAGTTTGTGTTCAATTTTTGTGTACATATTTTTTCCTTTTTTTAAAGGGTATAGGTAAAAATCTTTTTTATTTTTACATATAAAATTATAAGTAGTATTTTTATTAAATCAAAAGAAGAAAAAAAGTAATGTTAAAAACTTTTA
>CAZJHB010000213.1:0-2460 GCA_964545685.1 uncultured Candidatus Peribacteria bacterium
ATGACAAATCTAAAAAAATGGGAAAATATAATGAAACAAAAGAATAAAGATAAATCTTTTAGGGATTTTCTAAAGGAGGTTTGTTCTTCTTATTCATTAAATTTTTATAAGAGAGATTGATTTATAACTCAATTTCCTGATACAGATAGAATAAAATCAATAATAAGTCATGAAAAGTTTGATGAAAATTCTGATATATTATGTAATTATTGATTAGATTATGATTTTTCTAATAATTTTTTTGTAAATTTTAAAAAATTATTTAAAACAATTGATATGTTCAATTTAAATAATCCTTTTTGTGAAAATTGTAATTTTGCTTCTGCTTATTGATCTAAGGATTGTTATTTGACTTTTATAGTAATAAATTGATGTAGTAACATATGATATTCTTTTCAAGTTAAAGATAATTGTAGAAATGTATTTAATAGTGTATTTGTATTAGATAATTCTGAAAATATATATTTTTGTAATTCTATTTTTCAATCATATAAGATATTTTATTCAAAAAATATTTTTAGTTCAAATAATATATGGTTTTCATCAAATTTGATTTGATGTCAGGAATGTATTTTATGTGATAATATAGAAAATAAATCATATTGTATACAGAATGTAGAATATTCTAAAGAAGAGTATTTTTTTAAAAAAGAAGTTTTGTTAAAAGATAAGGAATTGTATGTAAAAAGGTTTGAAGCTGTAAAAAATTCAAAAGTTAAAAATATTTGAAGTAATAATAGCATTTGAAAATATATTACAAAATCAGAGAATGTTGAAGATTCATTTTATACATATAATTTGAATAATTGAAAAAATGTTTTTTTTGGTGGTACAAAAAATTGAAACGAAAATATTTATTCAAGTTATTTAGTTGGTTCACCTTTTTGAAATAATTTTTATTGATCTCTATGAGTAGGTTGATGAGATAATATATTTTGTAGTCAATTAATTATGTGAGCAAATATTTATTATTGTTTTAAGTGTGAAAGTTGTTCTTTTTGTCTTTGATGTGTATGATTAAAAAATAAATCTTATTGCATATTTAATAAACAATATGAAAAAAATAGGTGGTATGAATTAGCAGATAAAATTTTTGCACAAATGAATGATGATGGAATTTTATGAGATTCTTTACCTTGATATTTTAATCCTTTTTATTTTAACGATACTTTAGCAGGATTAATTGGGGATTTTACTAAAGAAGAAGTAGAAAAAGAATGATATTTATGGAATCAAGAAGAGATAAAAGTAGATATACCAGAAAATGTAGATATTATAAAAATTGAAGAATTAAAAGAATATGAGTGATATGATGATGATTGAAAGTGGAATATAAATTCGGAGATAATGAAAAAAGCAATAAAGGATGAAAAAGGAAATTATTATAGAATTATAAATACAGAATACGATTTTTTGATAAAAAATTGATTACCAATTCCAAGAGAACATTGGTTAGAAAGAATTAAAGAGGGGGTGAATATTATTTAATAAAAAACTATGCCAAATCTAAAAAAATGGGAAGAAATAATGAAACAAAAGAACAAAAATAAATCTTTTAGGGATTTTTTAAAAGAAATATGTTCAACTCATTCGTTAAATTTTTATAAAGTAAATGGATTAGTTTCTTTATTTCCTGATACTGGTAGAGTAAAAAAAATAGTAAGTTGTGATGAATATGAAAAAATTCGTGATAGTTTTTATGATAATTGATTTACATATGATTTTACTTTAGATTTTTTTAAAAATTATCAAAAATTATTTAAGAGTTTAGAAATATTTAATATATATAATTCTTTGAGTGAAAATTGTGATTATGCTACAACTTTGTGAGCAAAAAATTGTTACTTGAGTTTTGTTGTAATTAATTCGTGTGAAAATGTTTTTTATTCTATTGAAGTAAAAGATAATTGTAGAAATATTTTTAATAGTATGTTTGTTTTAGATAATTCAGAAAATATATATTTTTGTACATGAATTTTTAAATCTTATAAAATATTTTATTCAAAAAATGTTCAAAATTCTAATAATATTTGGTTTTGCTCAAATTTGATTTGATGTCAGGAATGTATTTTGTGTGATGGTTTAGAAAACAAATCTTTTTGTATTGAAAATATTCAGCTTAGTAGAGAAGAATATTTAGCAAAAAAGGAAGCTATATTAAAGGATAAAGAATTATATACAAAAAAATATGAATTAATATCTAGAAAAAAGGAAAGAAATTATTGAAGTAGTAATTGTTATTGAAAATTTATAATTAATTCTAAAGATGTTGAAAAAGGTTTTTTTATTTATAGATTAAATAAATGAAAAAATGTAGTTTTTGTTGGTAGTGAAAATTGAAATGAAAATATTTATTCTACATATATGTGAGGTTCACCATATTGAAAAGAATATTATTGAAGTATGTGAATAGGTGGATGAGAGAATATTTTTTGTAGCCTAAATATTTTAGGTTGAAAT
>CAZJHB010000214.1:0-2447 GCA_964545685.1 uncultured Candidatus Peribacteria bacterium
TGATATTGCTTAGAAATTACTCATGATAACAATTTTTTACCTATTTAATTTATAAGTAAAATATTGATAATAATTATTAATAAAGTGGAATACAATTATCACTATTCCATTTTTATCTCAAAAAATGTAATATAAATTTCACTATTCCATTTTTTATGATATAATTGGAATAAGAATTATTTTATTTCATAATCTTACAATAAAATGAAATATGAATTTAAATCATGAGTATATAAACAACAATATAAATATAAAAGTTTTTTTCCTGAAAAAATAAATCAAAAATTTTCATGGAATAATCCTAAGATAAATTTATTACTTGAAAAAGCTAATCTTGAATTATGAAAATTAGAAGGTTTTTCAAAATTTATACCAGATATAAACTTTTTTGTATGTATGCATATATCAAAAGAAGCTATTCAATCTAATAAAATAGAATGAATAAAAGCCAAGATTGATGATTTACATACAAAAGATATAAGTTATAAAACACCTAAAGAAGCTTATGATTTAATAGAAGTTCAAAACTATATAAAAGCATTAAATTTGTGAATAGAACAATTAGAAGAACTTCCATTATCATTTAGATTATTTAATAATATTCACAAAGAATTATTATCATGAATAAAATGTTGTAACCATAAAAATCCTTGAGAAATCAGAAAATCTCAAAACTGGATATGAGGTTCAAGTCTACAAGATGCTTTTTTTATTCCACCACACCAAGATGATTTATCAGATTTAATAACTGATTTTGAAAAATTCTTACATAATGATAATATAGAAGTACCAGAACTTATAAAAATAGCTATAGCTCATTATCAATTTGAAACTATTCACCCATATCTAGATTGAAACTGAAGAGTATGAAGATTAATGATTATTTTATATTTAATTGAAAAAAATATAATTACATCTCCTATTTTGTACATATCAGATTTTTTAGAAAAAAATAGATGATCATATTATGATGCTTTAACAATTGCAAGAGAACAAAATAATATAGAATATTTTATTATTTTTATACTTAATTGAATAATTGAAACTTGTAAAAATTGAATTCAAACCTTAGAAAAAGTTCTTGAATTAAAAGAAAAATCAGAAAAAAAGTTAATTTCATTTGAAAGAAGAATAGAAAAAGCTCAAATTATATTAAATTATTTATATAGTAATCCTGTTGTAAATTATAAAGATATTATGAATGTACTTAATATATCTTCTCCAACCACTGCAAATAAATTTTTAGATGATTTTATTAAAGTTTGAATTTTGGAACAAAAAGATCTTGAAAATAAAAGAAATAAAGAGTATATTTTTGAGGATTATTTAAGTTTGTTTAGGTAATGCTGAATGAATAAGGAAAGCGGAAAATCCTAGAATTAAATTTGCAATATTTTTATAAAATTATATAATGTATATATTAAGTATATAATATTATAAATAATGAATAAAGGTGAAATAAAAATTTATAAAGCTAAAACTTGAAATACTGAAATTCAAGTTAAATTAGATAATAATACAGTATGGTTGACTCAAGAACAAATTGCAATAATTTTTTGAGTTAATAGACCTGCTATTACAAAACACTTAAAAAACATTTTTAATTCTTGAGAATTAAATGAAGAAATGGTATGTTCCAAAATGGAACTTACCACTAAACACTGAGCAATAAAAGGAAAAAATCAAGTAAACAAGGTTAAATTATATAATTTAGATGCAATTATTTCTGTTTGATATAGAGTTAATTCAAAACAAGCAACTGATTTTAGAATATGGGCAACTTCTATATTAAAAGACTATTTAATTAAATGATATTCAATAAACCAAAAAAGAATTCAAGAAAAATGATATAAAGAACTTGAAAATACTATAAATTTATTCAAAAAAACACTTAAATCTTGAAATTTATCAGAAGATGAAGCTTTATGATTACTTGATATTATTACAAATTATACAAATACATGGCTTTTACTTCAAAATTATGATGAAAATAAACTAGAAAGTTCTTGAAACACTACTAGTCTTGACTATAAATTAGAAGCAAATGAAGCATTTGAATCATTAATGGAATTGAAACAAAATCTTATAAATAAAAAAGAAGCAACTAATCTTTTTGCAAATCCAAGAGAAAATAAAGTTTTAGAATGAATTTTTTGAAATATTTATCAAACATTTTGATGAAAAGAATTATATTCTTCTACTGAAGAAAAAGCAGCTAATTTATTATATTTTATCGTAAAAGATCATCCTTTTTCAGATTGAAATAAAAGATCATGAGCTTTTTTATTTATACTATTTCTAGCAAAAAATCATATACTTTTTGATAAAGATTGAAACAAAAAAATAAATGATAGAGCTTTGGTTGCAATAACATTACTTATTGCTGAAAGTAATCCAAAAGATAAAAAAATAATGGTTAGATTAGTTGTGAATTTGGTGAATTAATT
>CAZJHB010000215.1:0-2443 GCA_964545685.1 uncultured Candidatus Peribacteria bacterium
TGGTGAGTTTTGATTGAAGAAGTACTTGGAAAAAATGGAATGGTTTAGCTTGGGTTTATGTATGAGAATTAGGATATACAAATGATTTATGTGAGTTATGAATAGCAAGTGCAAGTCATGTATATTTATGAAGAGAAGCAAGTAGAGCTTTTGATAACTTAAATAGTGGGTATTTAAATGGGAATATATGGACTGGTAATAGTGGTTGGCCGTATTGGTTAAAATATGATTTTTGAGATGGTAATAATAAAAAAGTTACAAAATATACTTTAACTACTGAAGATGGGATATATTATAGTAGTAGAGCTCCTTATAGTTGGTATTTTCAGTGATCAAATGATGAAAGTAATTGGATAACATTAGATACGAAAGAAAATATAATAAATTGGGAAAGAAATATTGCAAAAGAATTTGTTTTTTCTAATACAAATTATTATAGATATTATAGATGGTATTTTACAAGTTGAGCATATAGTTCATTAATGATTGGTGAAGCTGAAATGAAAGATGAATATAGAACAGGTGGTCTTGAATATATTCAAGTTGGAAATACAATTGCAGAAATAGAAGAATGACTTACAAACCTTAATATAACTAGTGAAGTTAGTTTAGATTTTGCATTTGATTTAGCTACAACAGATGAATTAGTAACTCCAGAGATAAGTGGGATAAGTGTTAGTTATGAAGAATAATTTTAAATATTTATTTTATTAATTTTTTCTTAATGAAAACAAAACAAGCCTTTACATTAGTAGAACTAATAGTAGTAATCACAATATTAGCAATACTTTGAACAATAGCTTTTATATCCCTACAATGATATTCAGATCAAGCAAGAGATTCCAAAAGACTTTCAGATATTTCTAATATCAAAAAGAGTGTAGAACTATTTAGTTTAAATACTTGAAAATATCCAAAACCAGATTGAGCTATAGAAGTTTCGTATTCTTGAGAATTATTACGGTATCAATGAACAGTTTGAGATCAAGTATCAACAAATATATCAAGAAATTTAAATGAAAAACCATTAGATCCGACAACATGATTAGAATATACATATTCAACAACACATAGTCAAACAGAATATGAGGTGTTGGGATTATATGAAAGTGATTTGGTATCAACCTCACCCCTCTTTTTCGCTAAAGCTAGAAAGAGCAGGCAACCCTCTTCTTTGGGAGGAGAGGGGGCTATACCAAATGTAGGGGCGAACCTTGTGTTCGCCCAACAATTATCAGCATCAACGCAAGACTACCCAAAAATAGATTGAAATTATAACTGAATTTATATAAAGACATCAAGTTTTTATGTGCCAACACCAAGTATAATTAATGCAGAAATAGTTTCAAATGATGAATTAGATAATGATTTAATAAAATCACAAATAGTTACAGGATGAGACAATCTTCCATGAATATCAACATGATGATTAGATGTAACTTTTTCAAAATATGAATGAACAATAACAAGTGATTCAACAGATGAACAAAAATCAGCATTAGTACAAGCAATTAAAACGGCTTATAGTTGATCATATTTAGCAAGTGAAACAATGTATGCAGATATACTATCTAGAACAAGTACTTGAGAATTGGTGGATTTTGTAGATGTAGTGGTATTGGGTAGAGTAGAATATACTAGTTCATCAAATACTTCAAGCTCAACATCAAATTTTATAGCTAGTTGAGATTATAGTTTTACTTTCACTAATTCTAGTGACTGGATTCATGAGTATGAATGATATGGTACGTATGTAAGTGATGATACTTTATATTTAAATAGAAATACTTGAGAACGTACTAATGAAGAAATAATGTCAAATCCGCTTTCTGGTACTGTAACAAGTGCTACAGGTGCTACTTGGTCTGCTAATCAGTGATTAACAGTGTTTACATTTAATACACCTATACCAGAAACTTGAAAATGGTATTTTGAATTTAAAATTACATGAGGAAATAATTATTGGTGTTTTGTTTGATGAATAAATACTCCATCATTAATGTGACCTGTATTGTATAATGAACCAATAGGTAGTATAATAGCTATATTATTTGATCCAGAAGCAAATAAGGTATTTTATTATAAGAATTGAGTACAGATAACTTCTGATTATTTTATGGTGGATACATTTGGTGCCTTACCTTCTTATTTACATTTTACTCGTTGTTGAGGTTATACACGGTGACGGACTTCATATGAATGATATTTTCGTTCAGAAGATTTTCACTACCCATCAATTGCAACCAATTCTTGAGCATTAAGTTATGCAAGTATATGACCATCATCAGGTCTTCCTTATTATGTAACAACATCAGATACTAATCAATTAGATTTATCATGAGTATCTCAGATAAGCTCTGTAGATATTGTTGATAATCAACCTAGCTGAACATCAATAAAAGCATTAGTAAGTTTTGATTGAAGAACTACTTGGAAAAAATGG
>CAZJHB010000216.1:0-2443 GCA_964545685.1 uncultured Candidatus Peribacteria bacterium
GAAAATTATGCGTGAGAATTAAAAATTACAGTTGTTGCTACTGGTTTTGATGAAAGTACTAATCAAAATTTTATGAAAGAGCAAGCAACTTCTAAACCTTCAGTAAGTCCTTTTGGAAAAAGAACTGTAGCTGATTCTAGAATAATTCCAGCTGCTTCAACTCAAAAAAGAGAAAAAC
Organism: uncultured Candidatus Peribacteria bacterium; assembly: GCA_964545685.1. Lineage (GTDB taxonomy): Bacteria > Patescibacteriota > Gracilibacteria > BD1-5 > UBA6164 > CAZJHB01. The sequence continues at coordinate 179 of CAZJHB010000216.1, forward strand.
CAAAACAAGATGATTTAGATATTCCAACTTTTTTAAGAAAAAAGATGTAATTATTTTTTTTAAAAAAGTCTGAAAAAGTCACATCTATAAAAAAATTACTATGAAAATAGTTATATTTATTTTTTAATATATTTTTCGTTTTATGAAAAAATTAAAAATATTTTTATTTCTTCTATTTCTTTTTGGAATAATTATTTTTATGATTGTTTTTGAGAAAGAAGGAGATAATACAAAATTATTATCTAATAGTCAAGAGAATCTTTATAATGAGAATAATTGTCAAATAGTAAAAGAACCTTTTAAAGTAAATTGAGTAAGTATGGAACCTCTTATAAAAAATGGTTCTAAAGTAGAATTAAGTCTTAATTATTATAATTGTTCAAATAACATTCCCAAAAGTTGAGATATAATAATTTTTGAAAATCCTTTTACTTTTGAAAAAGTTATAAAAAAATTGTCAATATCACCTTGAGATAAATTAGAAGTTGATGAAGAAACTTGAATTATAAAAATTAATGGAGATAAATTTGTAAATTCAGCAGGGGATGTATATGTATTTTCTGAATTAGCTTTGAAATATTTTGATATTTATACTAGAGAAGATTGAATAGTAAAAGATTGAATTTATTTTATTTTTTGAGATAATGTAAAAAATTCAATAGATTCTAGAGATTATTGACCAGTAAGTTTAGAGTGAATCTTGTGAAAAGTTGAGTATTAGTTTATGTTTATTTTATTTTATTTATTTTATTTATTTTATTTTATTTTATTATTTTTTGTATTATGAATAAATTATGAAAAAAATTTCTAACTATTAATTGGAAAAAAAATATATTGTTGGTGTGAGGATTTTTGGCTTTATCTTTTTTAGGTGTTTATTCTTATAATGAAATAAATACATTAACTCAAACTGTTTCAGAGGGAGATGTTATGACAGCAGAATGGTATAATGCAGTAAATGCAAAATTGAGTAGTGAGGTTAGTGCTAGTACTTCATCTACAGATATTTATTCAAGGTGTTTTTCATTGACTGAAAAATGATGGACACCTTGAGAGGATAAGTTATTGTATCTTGTAAGTATTTTTAGTAGTTGACCCATACCAAAATCTGTAAGAACTAATCATATATGGTTTAATACTGAAGGATGTAATATGACTGAAAGTCTTGATTTGGAGAAATTGACATTTGATTGTCCTTCTAGTAGTGTTAATTATTGAAGTAACGTTGTAGAAATTTGAAGATATAACGATGTTTTATTTTGTTATTAAAACAAAAAATAAGATTATTTAAAAAGTACTAAATTTAACTAATTTAATTTTATATTATGAAAAAATTATGAAAAAAATTTCTAACTATTAATTGGAAAAAAAATATATTGTTGGTGTGAGGATTTTTGGCTTTATCTTTTTTAGGTGTTTATTCTTATAATGAAATAAATACATTAACTCAAACTGTTTCAGAGGGAGATGTTATGACAGCAGAATGGTATAATGCAGTAAATGCAAAATTGAGTAGTGAGGTTAGTGCCAGTAGTAGTTCTCTTTGGAATTGTCAAACTTTTCAAGATCCTACTGATACTTATATTTTTAGAGAAATATGTACTAGAGCTAATCAAGATCTTTCATGGGTATGTTTACGTGCAGTTAATATATCTGGTATGTGATATACTGTTAGTGCTTTTTCTTGTAAAAAAAGTAGTTGAACTGCCGTATATCTAGAAGATTGAGAAAGTTTACAAGATGTAGAAGCATTATTATCAGCAAATCCATAATTTTATATATTATATAATCTTAAAAAAATCTAGTTTTATAAAACTAGATTTTTTTAAGAATACTTACTAACATGCTCTTCATCAACCAACTCTCTATATTTAACTACAACATTTTTAAAATCTTCCCAAGCTTGTATTTTAAGTTTTGGATTACGAAGAAGAGCGGAAGGGTGATAGGTTGGTATAACAAGTCTATCATTCCAATTTAGCCATTTTCATCTCATTTGTGTAATCTTTGCTTTTGGATCAATAAGTCATTTAAGAGCTGTAGCACCAAGTAAAATTATTATTTTTGGATTAATAATTTTAATTTGTTTATATAAATAAGGAAGACAAACTTCTCTTTCTTCAGGTAGAGGAACACGATTATTTGGAGGACGACATTTTACAATATTGGCTATAAAAATATGCTTTTCTCTAGTAAAACCACAAGCTTCTAATATTTTATCAAGAAGTTTTCATGATTTTCCAACAAAAGCAACTCCTTGTTGAT
>CAZJHB010000217.1:0-2438 GCA_964545685.1 uncultured Candidatus Peribacteria bacterium
TTAATACATATTGATATGCTAATAACCACATTTGACTTATACTGAAATATAAAAAGTAATAATCATGGAATCAATACATACCATGATGTATTTTTTAATTGAAAGAATTTAAAATATAACAAAATAGATAAAAAAGAAGTATCAAAAAATCAATTAACTCAAATACTTAACAAAAGTGATTATAAAATATGTCACAATTTTTACTGATATGATTGAAATAAACTCCCATCATTAAATGATCATTTTAAAAACAACATTGATACTTTACTCATAGATTGCCTAATTTCTTTCAACAAAACTCACCACAACCTTAAAAAATCAATTGATAACAATCCATTAGAAGATGCAAAAACAACCTTTGAAGTACTAGAAAAGAATATAATAAAATTTCATAATTTTTCAGAAAACATAAAAAATATATTGTATTCTATTCTTAACTGATGTGAAAAATACAATGATTTTTTTTATTTTTATGAAAAAGTTAGCAAAAAAAAGCTAAAATTACTAAATAATGATGAAATACAAATTGAACTAAAAAGTAATAATTTAGAGAAATATTTAAATACAAATAATAACAATCATAAACTAGCTATTGTATATTTAGTTATGTTTTTGTATAAAAAAAGTATTGTTCTTCCTGAATTTATATACAAAAATAATATTGAATTAAAAAATACATTAGCTAATATCTTAAATCCCTACTATTCAAAATTTCAATCAAATTTTCATAAAAACATCAAACAACATCTAAAAGATTTTTCATGATTTGATAGCTTTAGATGACAAACACAAATAAAATGAGTAGAAAACTGACTAAATAACAATGATTTTTTGACTATTCTATCAACATGAGGTTGAAAATCCTTGATTTATCAATTACCAGCATGGTTAGTATGAAAAAAATTAGGACAACTAACTCTTATTATAACACCATTAAAGGCATTAATAAAAGACCAAATTGATTGATTAAGAAATAAAGATTTTAATGATGTAGACTACCTATCAGGAGACCAAAACTGAATAGAGAAAGACATGATTTATAATAAAATTAAATCTTGAAAAACAAAGATACTATTTATAACTCCAGAAGCACTTAGGAGTGAAAAAATTCTCGATTTATTAGAAAATAGATATATTGCAAGGGTTGTAATTGATGAAGCCCATACTCTCATACTATGGTGACAAGAATTTAGACCTGATTATTTTTTTATAAAACATTTTATAAACGACCTAGAAAAAATAAATCTCAATAAAAAAATAAATATAACTCTATTAACTGCAACAGCTACAGTTGATGTAGAAAAATGAATTATTGAATACTTTGAGGATAGAAAAATTAAACAAATAAAAGCCAAAGATATACTTAAAGAAAATATCAAATGAAGTGTAATAAATATAAAAAATCCTAAAAACAAAATTGAAATATTATTAAATAAAATCAAAGAAATTGATATAAATAACAATCCTACAATTATATTTACTTGAAGGAGGAAAACAGCTGAAGAAATTGAAAAACACATCCAAGATGAATGAATAAATATCAAATATTTTCATGCTTGAATGTTTTTAAAAGACAAAAAACAAGTACAAGAAAACTTTAAAAGCTGAAAATTAAATTTGATAGTTGCTACAAAAGCTTTTTGAATGTGAATTGATAAAGAAAATGTTAGATATGTAATTCATTATGATTTACCTTGAAATATTGAAGATTATACTCAAGAAATATGAAGAGCTTGAAGAGATTGAAAATATTCTCAAAATATAATTTTTTATGATAAAAAAGATATTGAAAAAAGAATCAAACTACTTAATAATAGTTGATTAAGATATTTTAATATTCAAAATTTTTTAAAAAGAATCAAACTAGATAACAAAAAAAATAAATATATTTGTTCACCAAGACAAATCGCATTACTAAGTTGAATAAAAACTAATAAGAAAAACTGGATTACTGAAACAAAAAACCTACTAAGTTTTCTTGAACTAGAAAAATTTGATTGAAAAACTATTCTTAATAGAAAGTATGATAATACATATGTATTATTCAATAAAATAGAGAAAAAAATGACTAGTGATAGTTATAATGATATTAAAAAATATGATTATTTAAATGATGATGAAAAAAGAATAGCAAAAGAAATAATATATAAGATTATTGAACAAAAAATAGCTATTGATCTAAATAAATTAGAAGAAAATTTTATTGAAGATTTAGGTGAAAATTTTAATTTTAAAAATGTTAGTATAAATAAAATAACAAAAATTATTAAAAAATTTGAAATATTATCCAAATCAAAAGATAATGAAGAAACTGATATAGTAATAGAAGCATGAACAATAAAGGATAAAAATTATAGAGACAATATATTTAATATTTTTAATAAAAGAGTAAAAACAATTGATACTTTTAAAGAAGCAAATGAAAAATCTAGCTTTTA
>CAZJHB010000218.1:0-2432 GCA_964545685.1 uncultured Candidatus Peribacteria bacterium
GACCAAAAATAGATTTTAGAATAAAAGATTGTTTAGGTAGAGAACATCAATGTTCAACTGTACAATTTGACTTTAATTTACCTGAAAGATTTTGATTAACTTTTACAAACAAAAATGGTGAAGAAGAACAACCATACATGATTCATAGAGCATTACTTTGAAGTTTTGAAAGATTTATTTCTGTACTAATTGAAAATTATGCTGGTATTTTTCCATTATGGATAGCTCCAAGACAAGCTATAATTATACCAGTTGCTGAAAAATTTGATAATTATGCTAAAAAATTAAATGAACAATTTTTATTTAATTCTATCAAATCTGAAATAGATTTTTCATCAGATTCATTTAATAAAAAAATTAGAAATGCTGAAAAAGCTCATATTAATTATATTTTAATTGTGTGAGAAAAAGAAGAAGCTGATGGAACAATTTCTGTTAGAAATTATAAAACAAAAGAACAAACTGTAGAAAAAATGGATGAATTTGTTGCTAGAATAAAGGAGGAAATTAATGATAAAGTATAATAAAACTAATTTCGTAAGGGCGAACCTATGTGTTCGCCCTTTTATTATTACTTAAAAAATTTTATAAAAATATTACCATGAAAAACTTAAAATAAATAATCTTGTAAATTAAGATTAGTTTATATAATTTACTTGCTTTATCATAAAAATAAGTAAAATATAATTACTTTATTTTTTAACTTTTTTTTACTAGAGTATTATTATAGTTATTTATTTAATTATTAACAATTTTATTTTATTAATTGTTTTTATATGAAAGCAAAATCAACTAAAAATTCTCATTTAAATTCTACTAAATTGTATCATTTATACTTGGCTGTTGTTTCTTTTGTCTCAATTGTTGCTATAGCAATTACTTTATGAGTAGTATTAACTGCTATTTGAAAATTTTTAATAATTTCTGATGATGAATATATTGAACATTCAAGAAATTATGAATTAATACAATGTGAAGAAGCAAAATATACTAGTTGACAAGATGAAAGAATAGAAAGAACTGAGGAAGAAATAGAAGAATGTAAGGTTAAAGCTAAAGAATCTGCTATAAAAGCTAGAAGGTATAATTTAAAAGATATGTTTATAAGTTCTTGAGCTTGGTTAATTGTATTTATAATAGTATTTATATTTCATTATCCTAAATTTTTAAAATCAAGAGATTAAAATTAAATATTAATTAGAAAAAATATTAATCATAAATATAATATGATTAATATTTTTTATTTTTAAGCTAATATATATGACATATGATGTAATTATTATTTGAGCTTGAGCATCTTGACTTTTTGCTTGATTAAATTTAAATAAAAATATAAAAAAAATAATATTAGAAAAGACTTCGAAAATTTGAACAAAGCTTTTGTTATCTTGATGAGAAAGAGCTAATGTTACTAATATGAATATAGATATTCAAGGAGATTATTTTTCTCAAAATAAGAAGTTTTTATATGCTCCTTTTTCAAAATATAGTAATTGGGATTTTATTGAATTTTGTTCAATTAATTGATTAAAATTAGTAGAAGAAGATAGAGGAAGAATGATTTTAGAATCTTGAAATAGTAAAGAAATTTTAAATTTATTTTTAAATAAAATTAATAAAAATAATTGTGAAATAAAGTTAAATAGTCAAGTTAAAAAAATAAAAAAAAATAATCAAAATTTATATAAAATTATTTTAACTAATTGAAATAAATATTTAACAAAAAATATTATAATTTCGACTTGATGAAAAAGTTTCTTCCAGACTTGAACAACTTGAGATTGATATAATTTTGCACAAGAATTTTGATTAGATATAGTAAAAACTTTTCCTTGATTAACATGAATTACTACTAAAAAAGATTTATCTCAATTGTCTTGAATATCTTGTATGTGTGAATTAAATTTATTTGATATAAAAAGAAAAAAATCAATTTATAAAGAAAATTGACCTTTATTATTTACTCATTTTTGATTATCATGACCTATTATTTTTAATACATCATTAGCTATTTGACAAAATTTATGATTTGAAAATATTATTATAAAATTAGAATTTGAACTTGTAAATTTATCTAAAAAAATTATAAATTTTTTAGAATTAAGTCAAGAAAAAACAGAAATTGAATTTGAAATCCATTCTTTAAGAAATTTAAAAGAAGCAAAGGTTACAATAGGTTGAATTAATTTAAATGAATTTGATAATGTTTTACAAACAAAAAAACATTCATGATTATTTTTTATTTGAGAAATTGTAGATATTACTTGAAAAACATGAGGTTATAACCTCCAATGGTGCTGGACTAGTGCCTATCTTGTATCCGATTATCTAAATAATAAAATTTTTTAATAGAGATGTTTTGTCAAAACATCTTTTTTTTAAGGAAAGTCTGAAAAAGTCCTTCGTAAGAAAAAAATTAAGATTTTTTAGAT
>CAZJHB010000219.1:0-2422 GCA_964545685.1 uncultured Candidatus Peribacteria bacterium
TGATATACAATAATAAGATTTAAAAATAAAGAAATATATAATAATTTAGAAAAATCATTAAACAAAATTGCATCCTCTTTCTCCTGTAAAGGAGATCCCAAGCTTGGGACAAGAGATAGGTAAAAAAAACGTACTTAAAAATATTTAATCCATCAAAATTTAGATTAAACCAAAACATATTATAGAAAATGAAATATTTAAGCTATTATATTTGACAATAAAAATAAATTAGATATATATGTGGCAATTTTTTTTAAAAAAATATTTAATATCTTAATTTTGTTATTTATGCCTAGTTTATCAAGAAGATTATTAGATTCAGATCTTGTTTTAGAGAAACAAATGTTTGAAGAATTATGAAAATTACAACAAGTGAAAGATAAGATTCCAGCTAATATAAGAGCTTTATTAGAAACACAAGGAATAATTGACGGTACTATTTATTATAACTGATTTTTGGATAATTTGGAATTAGCAGTCGAAAATGAAAACTGATTAATTATTCAAGAAGAATTAAAATGAATTCAAACATTAATCAAAATAATTCTTGAAACAAAAGAAAACTGTATAAAAGATCAAAAAGCTAAATTATTAGAAGTATTATTCAATATAGATATAAAAGAATTAACTTGTCCATATTTAGGATTATTATGAGCTCAAATTTGTTCTACATGAAAAAAAATAGAATGATATGAGGATTTAGAAAAAAATCCAGATTCATTAAAAAAAATTGATGTTTATACTAAAATAGAAAAAATTGAAGAAAAATATCCTTTTGAAAAATTAGGTTTTAATGAAATTAAGATTAAATCTGAAATACAGGAAAATGTATTATTTTTAATACTCGATTTGTTTATACAATCTATTGATAAATTAACCTGAAAAGAAATAATAAAAGTATGAAATATATTAATAACTTTATCAGAAAATATTTCAAAGTTAGCAGATATAAAAGTAAAATAAAAAAATAAAAAATTGAAAAGAATATAAAATGAATGGGAATATATTTAATTAAAAAATATATAAAAATGTTACTTTTTAATAATTTAATCGTTATATTTAATGTTTAGGTTATAAATTTTATATTCTTAATATTATTACTATTAAAAAAATAATTACAACAGTATTTTTTGCAATTATACTTTTAGTTTCAAATATATCACCTATGGAGTCTGATTTTGAAAAATATGTGGGGGATTATGCAGTATATTCGGAAACAGATAATTTATTAAGAGTTTTGTTAAGTGCTATAAATAATCAGTTACAGAATATTAGAGCATTTGATGCGATTGAATTGATTTTAATAAATCAATTCAAAAAGCTATGGAAAATTGAACAATTTCGCAAGAAGAATTATCAAATTTAAGTAAAATTTATAAAGAAAATATGTCAAAAGTTATTAAAATAAATAAAGAAAATTTAGAAATATTAAGTAATATTTTAAATTCAAATAATAATTTACAAGATACTTTTAACAAATTAAAAGATTTACAAGAAATCAATGATTATAATTCTATTAAAAATTATATTTCAAGCTTAAAAAAATATAAAGATATAGATATAACTAAAGAAAATAATTCTGAGGTTTTAAAAAGATGATGATTTCATAATATAATTTTTGCAATTCAATGATGATTAATATTTTTAAATAAAAAGTATGATGCAAAATGAATTGATTGATATTATTGAAAAAATACAAAAGCTGCAATTTGTTAGAAAAAATAACAGTTCCACAAGAAAAAAAAGAAGTTCCACAAAAAAAACAGAAATTTCACAAGATAAAACAGAAATTCCATTAAAAAAAAGGAAAGTTCTAATTCCAAAGAAAAAAAGAGAAGTTTCACAAGAAAAATTATCATTAGCTAGAATAAATCAATTTAATACTGTTGTTTGGAAAACTTATGAGGCATGACAGAAAATAACTGATATTAATATATTGCAAACATTTGAAGAAAATATTGATAATGATAATGTAAATAATGGAATTAAAGTTCAATTTTTAGATACGTTAATAAAATATTATGATAGTGTATGAATTAGTAAAAAAGCAAAAAAATTAGCAAAAAAATATATTAGTATTATTGAAGCTAATCCAATTATAGAATATAATAAAGAAGATTATAAATTTGCAAAAAATATTATTTGAAATACTTAAAAAATAAAAAACTAGATATTTGTTTTATAATATTTAGTTTTTTATTTACATAAAATTTTTTACAGACTTGAAAGAAATTACATGAAAAACTATTTAACCACAATAACTTCACCACTACTTCTTCCAAATACTTCATTGTTATAAAATTCGCTAATATAGCTAGGTTTTACATAATATTCTCATTTATGATTAAACTTGATTAAATATGTAAGATCATAGATTCAAGTATACATAGTATCAACATATCCAAAAAATCTATCTAATCTA
>CAZJHB010000220.1:0-2419 GCA_964545685.1 uncultured Candidatus Peribacteria bacterium
AATCCAATTAATCCTTGAAATAAAAAAATTATAATATTCACAGCTTTTGCTGATACTGCTAATTATTTATATAAACATATTTCAAAATATAATAAATCAATTTGACTTGAAACAGCAAAAATTACTTGATCTAGTAAAAATAAATGTACTTTAAAAATAGATAATCAATTTAACAACTTACTTATAAATTTTTCTCCTCTTTCAAAGTGAAGAAAAAAAGAACATTCAAATAATCCAGAAATTGATATTTTAATTGCAACTGATTGTATTTCAGAATGACAAAACCTTCAAGATTGTGATACATTAATAAATTATGATATTCATTGGAATCCAGTTAGAATCATTCAAAGATTTTGAAGAGTAGATAGAATTTGATCAAAAAATAATGATATACAACTAATTAATTTTTGGCCTCAATTATCATTAGATGATTACATAAATCTTAAGTGAAGAGTAGAATCTAGAATGCATATGTTAGATATATCAGCTACATGAGAGGATAATGTTTTAACTAATGAATCATCTGATTTATTATTCAGAAAAAAACAACTTGAAAAATTGCAAAATGAAGTAGTTGATATAGAAGAAATGGATACCTGAATATCAATTATGGATTTATGATTAAATGATTTTAGAATGGATCTTGTAAACTATATAAAAGAAAAATGAAATTTAGATGCAACATCAAATTGAATGCATGCTGTTTGTAAAAAAGATGAAACTAGAGGTATTGAAGAAGGAGTTATTTTTGCATTAAAAAATATTAATAAAGAAGTTAATATTGAAAATACTAATCAATTACATCCTTTTTATCTAGTATACATTAAACAAAATTGAGAAATAATATCTAATCATTTAAATGTAAAAAATACTCTTGATATTTTAAGATCTATTGCTAAATGACAAGAAAAACCAATAAAGGAAGTATATGAAATATTTAATAAAGAGACTAATGATGGTAAAAATATGGAAAAATATTCAGATTTATTAAATGATTCTATTCAATCTATACTAAATGTAAAAGAAGAAAGTGACATAGATAGTCTTTTTTCTAGTTGATGAACTACAGCTCTTATAAATAATATTAAATGATTGGAAGATTTTGAATTGATTACTTTTATTATAATTAAATAAAAATGGATTTTAAATTACCTAGCTCTATTTATGTAAATAAATTTATTCCAAAAAATAAATTATTCCAAAAAACAGTAATTAACTCTAAATTAAAACAAGACTTTACTGATAAAATACAAAAAATAACCTGGAAGTATAAAATTGCTGAAAATACTATTTGAATAAATAAAACAAAAAATATTGAAGAAATACAAATTTTTGAAATAGAGCTTAAAGAAAATATTATTCCAAAAAATGCTTTAAAAATTATTGATAAGCTTATTCCGTATCCAATACTTTATATTTTTAAATATAAAAAAGATTTTGCTTATTGAATAAGTTTGAAATGAGAAAGTACTTGAAAATATTATTTTTCTGATTGGAATGAGAATATTATTTTTGATTTTAATTGATTGAATATTGAAAAAGTTTATCAAAATATAATAAAGAAATTTATAAAAGATATTGATATTGATGATAAAAATTTTAAAGAAATAGTAGAAATTGATTGAAAAATAAGTATACTAAAAAGAGAAATCAAAATTCTTAAAAATAAGATTGTACAAGAAAAGCAATTTAATAAAAAAGCTGAATTGAATAAAGAGCTTATTGATAAGAAAAAACAATTAGAGAAATTGCTAAAATAATACCATTTTACCGATATCAGGAAAATGGTTAAAATTTATATATAATTATAAAATATATGAAAAAAATAATTAAAGTAGAATGAACAGAAATTGTTTTATTTGAACAAAATGAACAAGACTATATTTCACTTACAGATATTGCTAAAAAAAAGAATATAGATGCTCCAGCTGATGTAATAAAAAATTGGTTAAGAAACAGATCAACCATAGAATATCTATGAACATGGGAAAAAGTTTATAATCCAAAATTTAAACTGGTCGAATTCGACCAGTTTAGAAATGACTCATGAAGTAATGCATTTGTAATGTCACCTAAGAAATGGATTAATACAACAAATGCTATTTGAATATTTTCTAAATCATGAAAATATTGATGAACGTATGCTCATAAAGATATAGCATTGGAATTTGCCAGCTGGATTTCTGCAGAATTTAAATTCTTTATTATTAAAGAATTTCAAAGATTAAAAGAAGAGGAACAAGATAAATTAGAGTTATGATGGGATACTAAAAGAACTATAGCGAGCATGAATTATAGAATTCAAACAGATGCAATTCAATTACACCTAATTCCTAGCCTACCAGAATTTAAGAAAAAGTATATTTATGCAGATGAAGCTGACTTGATAAATTTGGTTATTTTTTGAAAAACAGCAAAA
>CAZJHB010000221.1:0-2411 GCA_964545685.1 uncultured Candidatus Peribacteria bacterium
TACTCATTTTTATAAATATCTTTATTCATAGAATTGATTAATTGAATTAATTCTTCTACATATTCTCATAAAAAATTGTAATTATTTTTTTCTTCTATTATTGTTTTTCATCATTTAACACAATTTTTCAATTTTTAAAATTATTATATTTATCTTTTGCATATCATCATTTATTTAGTACTGTAAAGCTTTTATAATCTATTCATTCTAATATATTACAGCCTCAATAATTACAAAAAATTATATTATCTTTATCTTTGGAATAATAATTATCAAGTACTGTAAAACTTTTATTATCTACTCATTCTAATATATTACAACCTCAAAAATCACAATATAAAATATTTTTTTTATCTTTGGAATAATTATTATTAAGTACAGTAAAAGTTTTATAATCTACATCTAATTTAGTAAAACTAGGACTACTATATATTCAAAAAACTATATTACTGGAATAATATATATTATTCCAATGTTTATAATAGTAATTACTTCATTCTAATTTTTTAAGATCATCAAATTCTATTTCTTTAAATATAAAAAAATATATACTAAAAAAAAATCAAAAAATAAAAATTAGATAAAAAATTATTCTTTTCATAAAGAAAATAATTAAAATTAATTATAGTTAATTTTAATAAAAAATGCTATTTTTGCAAAAAAATTATTTTATATTAAATTGCTTTGCAATTTTAATTAATTTTGTATATTCAATAAAAGCATCATTATCTCAAAAATTCATAGCTTTTTTAAGTCTATTATACTCATTTTTATAAATATCTTTATTCATAGAATTGATTAATTGAATTAATTCTTTTTCTATATTATCTTGAGTTTTTTCTTTGTTTTTTTCTTCTATTTGAAGAGATATTCATCTATATCTTTCTTTTATATTTAATTCTAAATTATTTAATATTTCTTGATTTTCTAGAAAATTTTTAAAATTTTTAGAAATATTATTTTTAAATATTAATTTTTCTCTTATAATATTTATATAATTTTTATCATTTATTATATATCATATAACTAAATCTTCACTTGTAATTTTATTTTTATGAAGTTTTTCTTCTGATTTTATTTTAAATCTAATTTTATTAAAAGCATCATAAACTATATTTGAATTTATATTTAATAATTGTGATATTTCTTTTAGGTAAAAATCTTTTTCTATATTATCAGAATATGATTTTATTATATCAATTAATTTACTTAATAATTTTTTCTTATCTTCAATAGAATTAATATCAAAATTTGATTTTTCTATATAATATCAAATAGGAGTTAAAGCATTCTTAATATATTCATTAAAATCTCAGCCTGATTTAATTATTTCATCTGGATCTTTTCCTTGCGGAAGAGATATTATTTTTATTTCAAATCATTTGTTCTTAATAAGTTCAAGTGAAAGTTTAGTTGCTTTTTCTCAAGCTTTATCTCAATCAAAACATATATATATTTTTTTAGTTAATCTTTTTAACATTGTTAAATGTTTTTCTGTAAGAGCTGTTCAAGATACTGCAACAGTATTAAAAAATCATGCTTGATGTAATGCAATAGTATCCATTTGTCATTCTGTAATAATTACAAAATCTTTTTGTGTTATAGTATGTTTTGCATCATAAAGTCAATAAAGTATAGCAGACTTATCATAATATTTTGAAGCAGGAGAATTTAGATATTTTGGTTCTCATTTTCATAATATTCTAGCAGTAAATGCTACAAAATCTCATCTATGATTTTGTATAGGGAAGACAAGTCTATTTATAAATTTATCTTTTTTAGTTTTTACATCAAGAAATATATTTGATTCTTTTATTAAATCATCATCAAATCATTTATCTTTTAAATAATTATATAATTCAACTCAATTATCAGAAAATCAAAAATGAAATTTTTCAATTATTTCTTTACTAATTCATCTATCAGCTAAATATTTTCTTACTTCTGGATAATTTAATAAAGCTTTTTTATAATAATTAGTAGCTTCTTTATAAAGAGAATAAATATTTTTTTGAGCTTGATATTTTTCTTGATCAAAATTAGCATTTACTTTTATTCAGCTAAAGTTTCATAAAATAGTAATAGCTTCTTTAAAATCACAATTTTCTATATCCATTATAAATTTTACTGCTCATCCTCATTTATGACATCAAAAACAATATGCAAGTTGTTTTGAAGGACTTACAACAAAACTAGGAGTTTTTTCTGAATGCCCAGGAAAAGGGCAGACAGCTTTATAATTAACTCCTGCTTTTTTTAAACTCACATATTTATTTACAAGCTCAACTATATCTATAGCTGATTCTAATTCTTCTACTATTCCCATAAAAAATTTTAATTATTTTTTTTATAGTATTATATTATCATAAAAGTAATTAATGTAAAGAAAAAACTGATTTTTAATCAGTTTT
>CAZJHB010000222.1:0-2380 GCA_964545685.1 uncultured Candidatus Peribacteria bacterium
ATATCTTGACTTTATATTTTTTATACATATAAATTCATTACTTTTTATTAATTATCATTTTGTTGAGGAGAAAATATCATGTTGTTAGCTCAAATTAAAGCAACCGTAATTTTATTTGTTGCTTGGTTTATTTGGCATTTGATGGAGTATTATATTCAGTCAGGTAATCTTGGAAGACATAGATACTTTTTTGTTTTTCAATGTTACTGGGAAGATATACATATGTATTTTCCAGGAAAAATTGGCCGGAATAACAAAATCCAATTTGTAAAAGAAAATTTATTTCCACTGATAGTTCTTGAAACAACAACTATTAGTGGTAAAAATCATATGTGGAGAATATCGGATATAAGGTATCCAGATAGTATTAATTATAATGAACAAAAAATCTTAAATTGTTTTAACGATGTGCATGGCGGAGGATTTAATTTTTATATGAAGAATGTATTTGTGTTAGTTACATTAGCTTTGATTTATTTTTAAAAAGTGAAAAAAAGGAGTTATAAAAAGAAAGGGGGACTGTAAAAGTCCTCTTTTTTGATGGAAAGGTATTGACATTTTTTGTTTTATTTATATATAATTATATATTATAAAATTGACACAAAGCAAATATTATGAACAATACAATAAATAGTATAAAACTTAATTTAAAAGATGTAAATAAAGTATACAGAAATCATCGTGAATTAGCTGAATGATTAAAAAATAGGTCTAATAGTACATTTGACTTTTTTAAAGCTATATGAGACTTTTTAAGAGATTTTAATGATAAATCATATTTGCTTAAATATAATACACTATCTAGTATAAATGCTACTTTGGAATTTGATCCTATTTCTTACGAAGATATAGAAGGGTTAAAAACATTGTCTATTACTATATCTTCTTTTATTCAAGAAATAAGAAATTATTTTAGAATGTTAATAGATAATTCAGCTTCTTTAGATGAAGCTAATGTAGATGAGCATTTTTCTAATATTGTTTGATTAAAATCACTTGATAAAAAAGATGAAGATAAGAATAATGATAAAAAAGACATTCTTGTTTCACAATCTTCAGTGAAAATAGGAGAATGATTTGTTTTAAGAAATGATATATCTAATAATGAATTGATTGATATAATTAGTAATCTTAGTAATTAAGCACTTAAGTCATTTTTTAATTATATCTATGATAGAATAGAATTTAAAGTATGAAAAAAACATATTGTTATAGCAAGGTTTTTATTTGATGATTTTAAATTTAATTTGTGAAATGCTATAAAAAAAGTATTAGAAGATTGAAAATGAATTAGACGTGATACTATTTTAAAATTTAATATAAGAAAAATAAAAGAACTTATATTTGGTGAATATATTGAAACTGATTTAAATGATTCAAATAATGATGTTTATTTAGAGTGAGAAACTTTATTTTTTTCTAATAGAGAAGAGTTATATTTAGAAACAGATAATCTTTTTATAAAATCTTTATTATGTCTTTCTGGTAAGAATGTAAAAAAATTATTTCAATATCTAGAAAATATTATTGTATGTAATAATATTCCTTGAACTTCAAATTCAAGTATTATTGCTTGAATAATTCAAAAATCTGAAGAAAGAAATCTTCATATTAAACAAAAAATTTTAGTTTTAAGAAAAAATGTTGAATGAGCAGTAATACAGAAAAAATTTATAGATAATAATTTAAATGTATGAGAATTTAGAAGTTTTTTATTATGAAATATTATTAAAGTTGAAGATACTAATTGAAGTGATTGTAATCCTGATTGAGAAAAAGGTAATTGAATTGATTGAAATTCAAATCCAAATCTAGATTCTTGAGCTGAAGAAAATATTAAAACTTTCAATTTTAAATTTGGAACTGATGTGGCGCAAATTTTTAAAATAGAATTTAATTGAAAGAAAGATATAAAAGCTTTTATTTTATCTTTTAATTCATTTATTTCTCAATATTGTAAAAATCAAGAAATGGAGAATTTTATAGAACCTTTTACAGTTAAAGATTTTAAAGGTATAGAGTTAGTGAAGTGCCCCCCGAAAAATGGAATATTAAAAGGGACTAAAGATTAAAAATGCCTTTAGTTCCTTAATATTAATAAAAAATTGAAAAATTATATTATATAATCACAAAATTTTTAACAAAGTGGGAATATAAAGTTTTCATTCCCAAAAAAACAACAAAATTGGGATTTAAAAAATATATTTTAATTTTTAGTAATTTTATATAATTATCTCCCTACTTTTTATTATTATAAAAACAATATTTTTTATATACACATACAATAAATAATCAGTCAAACTTTACCTAATTTAAAGCGAATTTTTGCTTGACAAAAAAATAAAAATCAATATCATAATAATTATTATAATTAAGTATA
>CAZJHB010000223.1:0-2343 GCA_964545685.1 uncultured Candidatus Peribacteria bacterium
TAATAAAACAAAGAATAGAAGAATTAGTTAAAGAAAAAAATTAAAATATATATATTTTATTACTTTTATAAAATCCAAGAATTATTATTTTAAAACCTAAGGACGAACTACAAATCTAGCAGAACTTGTATTACTACGATTACCAGAATCTACCATATACTGATATCAGCAACCATCATAACCTAATGTACGATATCCCCATCCCCAATAAATACCACTAGTACCACCAACAGCAGAAAGCCATATAGTTTCCAAATCATTATTATCATTAGCTCAAATATATTGATTTGTTCAATCATCCCATGTTACTTCTCAAAATTTTCAAGCTTCACAAGCGATTTGATATTCTCATTTTACTTCATCATTTTGATAAAAACTCCAATTTGTTGTACTTCATTCTATTAATTCTCATCATGCAGTTCCATTCTCTATATAACTAAATGCACTTGGTAAATGTGATCAAGATTGTTGTGTCCAAGCAGTTAAATATTTTTGTCTATTTTGATATGTTATATCTCCTAATGCATCATAAGCCATTTCAGTTAAAAAATCATTATTATATTCCTCATAGGTAATTTCATCTATAGAATTATCATTATGTATATAAGTCATATCTGTAGTTAAATCTTTTATTCAATCTATACAATCTGCTATATATAATGCTGGTATTGCATGTCAATTTATAGTTGATAAAGGTGTATCGGTTAAATCTTGTACAATCCATGCTATAATTAAAGCTTCTGTATAATCATTTCATGTTGTTGCTAACCATTTCATCCTTCATACTAATGTATCTTCTATTTCATAATCTTCACTGGCTTCTCATAATGCTTTACAATCATATGATACATAAGAATCTAAATATCTTGTTTGTCACTTATCTGTTCTACTATTTCATGTATCATCTATATTAATAGCATTCCATCATTTATAAGAATAAGTTGCATAAGTTCACCATCAATTAAATGATATTCATCAAATATAAGCAGGATTATCATCATTCCAATCTCAAAATCTTGGTGATATACAAAATCAATTTCATCTAGTACTACCAATATACATATCATTACTAGATTCTACCCAATACCATCAAGCTTCACTACATTCAGTTGAAGTTATTAAACCTGGAATCTGCTCTCATCAAGAAGTACTATTTACATAATTATTACTATTCAATACAAAATTATCAACCAAACTTATCAAATCTTCACTACTAGTTTCTACTATCTCTTTATAAACTCAATCACTAGCTAATATTGTTCCACTATAAGCATCTATCAAAGCTTGAGCTAATAATACTTTATTACCATTATCATCTTCTCCTAAATTTGTATCTAATTCTCAACTAAATACTTCAACGCTCATAGTATCTAATCATCAAGTTAATACTCAATGCAGATTATCTCATCCTGTTATTACTTGCGATTCTAAAAATGTTAAATTATCTTTCAAATTAACATTTTGCCATATATTTCAACTAATTATACTTGGTGTTGGAATATAATAAGTCCCTGCTTTCACATAAATTCAATTATAATTTCAATCTATTTTTGAATAATTTGCCCCGCTACTCGGGGCTGCAAAAATACCAGAAACAATAGATGTTCTAACTCCCTCTCCTGTAGGAGAAGCCTGTCCTGCCTTAACGGGAGGTTGGGGTGATATTAATGAAATTAAGTCACTTTCATAAATACTCAAAATTTCATATTCAGTTCAAGCATAAGTTCTTGAATATGTATATTCAATTTCTGTAGATGGATCCATTGGTTTTTCATTTAAATTTCTTGATAAATTTATTGTTACTTGTTCTCAAACAGTTCATTGATACCGTAAATCTTGGATTTCATAACTTACTGTAAAATAATCATCTGGCTCTGGATATTTTCCAGTATTTAAACTAAATAATTCTAGTGATTTTTTGATATTTTGAATATCACTTACTCTTTTGGAATCTCTAGCTTGAGCAGAATATCATTGAAGTGATATAAATGCTATTGTTCATAATATTGCTAAAATTGTGATTACCACTATAAGTTCAACTAATGTAAAAGCAACATTATTGTATGTTTTGTTTACCATAATAATTTTAATTAATAATACATATTATAAATAAAAATATATTATTCTTTAATCTTTTGTCAATTTATTTTTTGGCTCAAAGTATTGACAAATCAATAATTACACCAATAATACATATTTGCTTAATCTAAATTTTGGTGGAAAAAAATTTGACAAACATTAAATTATTATTATCTTACAATCACTTTAAAAAAATTATTTTAAAAAAATGAATTTTAACACAAACATTATTAGCATTATTATTATTTTCCTAGCAAAATGTCT
>CAZJHB010000224.1:0-2342 GCA_964545685.1 uncultured Candidatus Peribacteria bacterium
ACTATGGTATCTAATACTACAGAAAAAGATTTTCAAAGACAAATTTTAGAACATTTTGAAAATACATGATATATAATTAGAAAAACATCATCTTTTAATAAAGAATCATGTTTGGATATTGAATTAGTTCTAAATTTTATAAAATCATCTCAAGATAAACTTTGGAATAGATTTGTTAGTTTATATTGAGAAAAAGCTGAAACTAAATTAATAACAAGATTAAATAATGTATTAGATAGTAAATGAACTATTGAAATACTTAAAAATTGATTTAAGGATAGTGGATGTCATTTTAAATTATTTTTTCCAAGACCAAATAATTCAAGAAATCCTCTATTATTTGAACAATTTGAGTCAAATAGTTTTTCTGTAATTGAAGAATTGGAATATGAGAAAAAAGAAATGTGAAATAGAATTGATTTAGTATTATTTATAAATTGACTTCCTGTAATATCAATTGAATTAAAAGATACTTTTTCTCAATGAGTTGAAAAAGCTATTATGCAATACAAAAGAGATAGGGATTCTGAAGAAACTATTTTTAATAGATGTATGGTTCATTTTGCTATGAGTGATGAGAAAATTTTTATGGCAACTAAATTAGCATGAGAAAAAACAAGATTTTTACCTTTTAATAAATGATTTGAAAATCCTATTGTAGAATGAGATTTTAAAACTAGTTATTTATATAAAGATATATTACAAAAAAATAAACTATCAAAACTAATTTCAAATTTTATATTTAAAGAATGAGAAATTAATATTTTTCCTAGATTTCATCAACTTGATTGTGTAAATAATATTTTAAATGAAGTTGAAATATGAAATAGTTATTTGATTCAACATAGTGCTTGAAGTGGAAAAACTAAAACAATTGCATGGTTAGCACATTGATTATTAGGTAAATTTGATAAAAATGATGAAAGAGAATTTGATATTGTTATAGTTGTATCAGATAGAAGAGTTATTGATAAACAATTACAAGAACAAGTTCAAGCCATAGAAAAAGTGAAAGGAGTAGTTGAAAAAATAGATAAAAATTCTAATCAATTAAAAGAAGCAATAAAATCAGGAACAAATATAATTGTTACAACTATTCAAAAGTTTCCATTTATAATAAATGAAATGGATGAATTTGAAGATAGAAAATATGCTATTATTATTGATGAAGCTCATTCAAGTCAAACATGAAATAATGCTAAAAAAATGAAACAAGTATTATCTACTAATTCTCTCGAAGAGGCTGAAGCTTTTGAAATGGAAGAAGCTAGTAAAGAGGATAAAAAATTATATGAAGAAATGAGTAAATCAAAAAATTTATCAAATGCTAGTTTTTTTGCTTTTACTGCTACTCCCAAAAATAAAACACTTGAATTATTTTGAACTAAAAACCAAGAATGAGAATATAAACCTTATCATTTATATAGTATGAAACAAGCTATTGAAGAAGGTTTTATTATGGATGTATTAAAGAATTATTTAAATTATGAAACATATTTTGCTTTATATAAAAAAGTTAAGGAAAATCCAAAATATGATGAGAAAAAAGCTAAATTACTTTTAAGAAATTTTGTAGAAAAACATCCAAATACTATTGCAAGAAAAACAGAAATAATGATAAATCATTTTATGTGATCTACTATTCATAAAATTTGATGAACAGCTAAAGCTATGGTAGTAACTAGATCTAGATTACATGCTGTTTTATATAAAAAAGCAATGGATAGATATATAAAAACTGAATGATTAAATATAAAAATTTTAGTTGCTTTTTCGTGAAAAGTAAAACATGATGATATTGAATATACAGAAGCTTCATTGAATTGATTTTCAGACTCAAAAACTGTTAAAGAATTTGATAAAAATGAAAATAAAATATTAATTGTAGCAAATAAATTTCAAACTGGTTTTGATCAACCATTAATTCATACTATGTATGTAGATAAAATGCTTAACGGTATTACTGCTGTTCAAACTTTAAGTAGAGCTAATAGAACTGTCGCTTGAAAAGTGGATACTTTGGTTTTAGATTTTGCTAATGATCCAGAAGTAATTAGAAAAGCATTTGAACCATTTTATGAAGAAACTTATCTACATGAATGAACAGACTATAATAAATTATATGAACTTTATGATAAATTATTTGATTTTTTGATATTTGATGAACAAGAAGTTAATGAATTTATAGCTAAATCTAATAAATGATCTAATCAATATTTACTTCATAATATATTAAATTGAGTAGTTACTAGTTATAATAAAAAAGAAAAATTAGAAAAAGTTGATTTTAAAAAGACATTAAAGAGATATCAAAATATATATTCTTTTTTATCTCAATTAAT
>CAZJHB010000225.1:0-2330 GCA_964545685.1 uncultured Candidatus Peribacteria bacterium
AGGTTTTGATGTTTTTATTGATTTAGAAAGGGTAATTCCAGATGTTTAATGCAGGATGTTATTAATTTGACATTCTGCATTTTTTTTATATAACTTTGAAATATGAAAACACCAGAAAAAATAAGAACAAGTATTCTTCTTATTGTAATTTTATTACTTATCAGTGTAATTATACAAGGAAACAGGCCGCTTCCGGAACAAAATGAAACTAACCATCCGGAAGGATTCAAACCTTTCATGTATTATGATGCTAAAACAAGTAAAATTATTGCAAAAGGATACGATTCTTTTACGTATGGACCTGATTCATCATATCATATAGTTGATGTGAAAAAAGGTAAAAATTCATATTATTTTGTATTGTATGACATGAGTATAGAATTCAAAATAATTAAGTATGATGAATGATTAAAATTTAAAACGAATACAATAGCGGGATATAATTTATTTTATATCTCGCTATTTTTTTTAACCAAACTAACGCTATGAAAAAACTATTGATAAAAATATATTTATACCTATCTGATTGCGATGGAATGTGCAATCATTGTTCAGGTACATTAAAGAAATATTGTGAAATAAATAAAAACAATTATAATGGAAAAGCTAAAAACTAATACAAAAGATATACTTTTAAAAGCTAAATCTGAAAGTAATAGAGGAAGCAAACTTACTATATTACTTAGAGAAAGAAATGTTTTTCAATCCAGATTAGATCAGCTTAATAATACCAGATATTATTCTGGTGCTGAAACTAAATTGTATTACAAAAATAGTGGTGGAAGAACTGATAATGATAATTCTAAATATAAAATTAAAAATATTTTATACTCTACTGATCTACAAATATTAGGAAAAGAAATTGTAGATAAACTAAATGAAATGGAAACTAAATTAATTTCAGATCTTATTTCTATGACTAAAACTCATTTAGAACTAAGAATAGAATTAATTGATAAATTAATAAGTAATATAACAAATGAAAAGAGTTATACACATACCGGATAGGCAAAATGTAATTCTTACAAATGAAATTGATTTTGATAAAATTCAAGTCAAAGTAATTGATGAATTACCTTTTGAAAAAGGATTAGTTGGGTATGTTACAAAAACAGATAAAAATAAATGGTTAGTTCGTTCTGAAATAAATGGATTGCCAATTAAATTTGAAACTACTCCAACAACAATTTTTGAATCTATTGATGATTTATTCTTATTGTTAAACATGGAAGGATATTCCACTTATATTGATTAATATGAACACATTAAATAAACTTGTATACTCATCTATTATCAGAAAAATAGATGAGTATATTTTATCACATACATCTAAACCAAAAAAAATCATAATGAATTCTGATACTAATAAAAAATTAGTTAATGAAATTCATGGAGAAAATAATAATACTGTACTTGAAATTAATGCTGTATTTGGTTTAAATATATCAATTCAAAATACATATAATGGCCGAGAATTGTATAACAATGAAATTATAATTTTAAGTAAATAATTATGTATTTATGTGAGATATGCATGCAAAAACATAAACTTAATTTACGGTTCATGAACGGTAAATTAGTAACAATGTGTGAATCTTGTCATAAAATTAAACCATGCTATAAAACTGATATAAAATTTATTAAGTTAGATTTTAATTAAGTTGTAAAATTTTACAATGTATCGTATTTGGATACAAAAATAATTTTACATAAATTTGTTTTTCCAATCAATTTTAAAGAGCATATTTTATGGCAAAGAAACTTACCGATTTTGATACTTTCTTTTATAATCCATTTTTAGAAGATGTTAGATCAAATAATATCATTGAAAGTAAAGATCAAAAGATTAATACACAAACTTCTTTATTAATAAAAGATAGTACTGGAAAACATATTAGTAATGCTTTTATCAGAGAAAATAAAAGAAAATTTTCTGATCGAAGAGACTTTATTCGTATTCCGGCTGAAGGTTATCGTATAATGGCCACTATGGAAAAGACAGAGATTAAAATACTTTGTTATATTTTTGAAATAATAGATTATGGTCAATTAGAACTTGAACTAAGCATTGATGAAATAAAAACATTTTATAATTATACTTCAAGAAATCCTATTTATTCAGGAATTATTGGTTTAATAGATAAAAAAGTATTAGCAAGAAAAACAGATTCAAGATCATTTTATTTTTTAAACCCAATTTATTTTTATAAAGGTAGTATTGTTACTGCCTTTTTTGATTACTTAAAATATATGAATCTTCGAATTACAAATAACTCAAATGATGATTTAAAACAAAATGAAAGTTTTAACAAAAAAGCTATATGATTTAT
>CAZJHB010000226.1:0-2324 GCA_964545685.1 uncultured Candidatus Peribacteria bacterium
TAACTCAACTCCTTAATAACCCATCATAGTATTTCTCCTGTATCTGTAATATCTTCTGGTAATTTTTGTAATACTTTATCTATATCTTTTCATATATATCACATATTTTTAAGAGTTTGTTTTATTGGTTCAAATTTTGAAATATCTAAAACTTTTAAATTTTCTTTTGTAGCATTAATAGTATTCAATTCTATTCAAAAATCCTTATCTTTTAATTCTATAATAATTTTTTCTGCCATTTTTTTACCTATTCACTTAACAGATTGAATCATTTTATTATCTCATATTCATACTGCTGCTATCAAATTATCTATTCAAAGAGATAATATTTGCATAGCTACTTTTCATCATATTCATGAAATCTTAATAAGTTCCATAAAGATTTTTTTCTCACTTTTATTTAAAAAACCAAATAAACTTTGAGTATTTTCTGAAATATGATGATAAACAAATAATTCAATTTGCTTATCAAAATTCACTGTATTATTAGAAATAATTTCATCATAAATTTTTTCATTAATTCAAACATCATATCAGACTCCTCATTGAGTTAAAATTAAAACTGAATTAAAGTTAAGTTCTTTTATTATTCATTTTAAGTATCAAATCATTTTTTATTGTTTATATGTTAATAATTTTATTTCTTTTTTTCTCTCCCCTTTTTAAGGGGAGTCCCCGAAACGGAGTGTAGGGGGAGGGGTTAATAATTTTCTAAAGTATAAACCTTTCACTCACTATCTTCAAAATAAATAGTTCAATTTAATATATATATTTTTTCTAATTTTTTATCTGTTTTAAATATTATTTTTTTTTCTTTTGTAGTAGGATTATAATAATATATTAAATTTTTTGAGTTATTTTGCAAAGATAAATTTTTTAATCTAAGTTCATCATCATTATTAATAATTCATAAATATCAATCTTCTACATATACAAAATCTTCAAAAAAATTAAAATATTCAAA
Source organism: uncultured Candidatus Peribacteria bacterium (assembly GCA_964545685.1). Taxonomy (GTDB): domain Bacteria; phylum Patescibacteriota; class Gracilibacteria; order BD1-5; family UBA6164; genus CAZJHB01. The sequence continues at coordinate 965 of CAZJHB010000226.1, forward strand.
TGAATTTTTATTTAAATCATAAACAAAAATTCATACTTCTGTTTTGAATAAAAATTTTCAAGTTTTATTTCAATTTTTAATATATTCAATACCTAAATTTATATCCAAACTTATACTTTTATTTGTATTTAAATTATATAAATATTTATTTTCTCATATTTGAAAATAAATATAATCATTAATTCAGATAATTTCCTTTAAATCTACTGAATCTGTTTTATTATATTCTCATAATTTTTTTTCTCAATTATACAATCATAAATTATCTCCTAAATCTTTGAAATAAAAATTTCATAAATTATCAAGCTCATAAGTATATAAAGAATTCTTTTTTTCTTTTAAGTATTTTATTTTATCTTGAACACTCAACTCAATTTCTAAATTTTCTATTTCAGTTTCTTCCAAGGATGTATCTTTTATCTCCTCTTGTTCTAATTTTTTTTGCTCTAACTCTTCTTGTCTTTTCCTCTCTGCTGGTTTTATTATTAGTAAATTTATAAGTATTGGTACCAAGATAATTATTATCAATAAAGATAATAAAATAGATTTAATTCTAGAATTCATAAATATTTATAAAAAATAATAATTTTATTTTATAAACATTACTTTAGATGTAAAGTTTTTTGCAAAAAATAAAACCTCACCCCAACCCTCTCCTTCTCAGGAGAGGGAGTAGAACAAATATTGTTATCATAAAGTTTTTTGCAAAAAATAAAAATTTTATTATCATCAAGACTAGTATATCTTTAAAAAAAGAAAAAATGATAATAGATTGAAAGAAAATTGCTAGAGAAATATATGATAGTATAAAAAAAGAAGTTGAAAAATTGGATAAAAAACCTACTTTGCAGGCTATTTTGGTTTGAAATAATCCTGCTAGTTTGAGATATATTGCTCAAAAAGAAAAATGGGCAAAATATTGTTGAATTAATTTTGACTTAAAACATTTGGATGAAAATATTTCAGAAGATGAGTTATTAAAGATAATTAATTATTCTAATAATGATAAAAATATTGATTGATATATAGCTCAACTTCCCTTACCTAAAAATATCAATGAACAAAAAATTATAAATGCTATTTCTCCAGATAAAGATGTAGATTGATTTAACCAGCAAAATCAATGAAAGATCTTAATTTGAGATGATTCTTGATTTGTTCCATGTACTCCTGCTTGAATTATGGAAATATTAAAATCTATGTGAGTAAATGTAGCATGAAAAATTGTAACAGTTATTTGAAAGAGTAATATAGTTTGAAAACCAATCACAGCTTTACTTATAAATGCTTGAGCTACTGTTACAAGTTGTAATAGTAAAACTCCAAGCATAGAAGAATTCACAAAAAAATCTGATATTGT
>CAZJHB010000227.1:0-2318 GCA_964545685.1 uncultured Candidatus Peribacteria bacterium
TTGTTAAATTTTTTTCTTATTATTAATTAAATTTTTAATGATGCTGAGTAGTTACTTATTTTGACAAGTTTTATTTTGACAAGTTTTATTTTTGTAAATCAAAAATAAAAATAAATATTTTGTAAGTTATTAATTAACTATACAAAAATTACAAAGAACTAAAGCCCCCTGTTGACATATAATCTCTTGTAATTTATTTTATCTAGTATACTTCTTTCTCATAACAATTTTGGCAATAAACTATTTCTTCCCTTTCTGGTGAATAAGTTGTTTTCATATCTTTTCAACATTTATCACATTTTCTATCATATATTTTTCTTGGATTTATCAATGATATTCTATCAAGGTGCCTTTGATTTGGATGTCTTTTTGGTATAGGTAAATTGTGTTTTCTATAAAATTTTAATTCTTGAAGAATTATTTTAAATGGTTTTTTAGACACTTCACATTCTATTGCCCAATTTAATATATCATCTGGTATATCTTTTATATCATCTGGTAATTTTTGAGCTGGAATTATTTTTTCTACTTTTGGAAATGGTGCTTCGTAATTTGACCATTTAAATCAAGATTTAACTGCACTTTTTTGGCTTAATGGAAAATATTCTTGAGCTATTGTTTCATTATATCAAAATGGAGCAATATTACCTGAAAAAAACTCTCACCACTCCTGTTCTACTCCCTCTCCTGTAGGAGAGGGTTGGGGTGAGGTTATCATATAACTTATTATTTTTGGTACCAATTTCTCATATTCTTCTTTTGTATATTGTTTATTTAATATACAATACTTTTTATTTTGAAGTCATACACATCAAAATAAATTTGAACAATTATTTATACAATAAGAAGAATAATAAATATTATCTACATTATCATAACAAGAAGATGAAAAAAATACTTTATAAGCTCAATTTCAAACCGAAACTGAGTTTAAAACAAAATCTGATTCATTTCACCAAAATTCATGATCTACACTATTTCTAGAATTGTAAAGGCTTGCTGAATTATAACAATTTTCACATCATCTAAGATTATATCAAGAACAATTTTTTGATTCTATTATATTGTCTCAAATAACATTTTGAGAAGTTAAATTATTCAAATTTTTACAAACAATTCAACTATTCTTTTTCTTCTCAAAATCAATTAAAAATTTTTTTCTAAAAGCCAAATCATTATTAAAATTTTCTCTAAAAATATTATAATCTTTTTCTCATACATCTTTATTAAGAATATAATATCTTTTTCAAACTAAATTCCAACATCAAATACAATCTTCACAATTTTTACAATCATAAAGATATAATGAATTTTTACAATTATTAGTTCTAATTGCAAAAGCCACATTATATAAATCATTTGATCTTATACATTCATAACAATTATCCAAATTATCAACATGCAAACAATCATATGTATTTTTTGAATTCCGAATCAAATTTGAATAAAAACAATCTTCATTATATCAAGCTTCAAATATTAAATAACAATTTTTATTATATCAAGCTTGATTTGTAAAATCACAATTTTCACTTGGACTAATTTCAATATTATATTTAGGTACTTTTTTAAATAATTCTTCATATTGTTCAAAAAATGTTTTATTAAAATCATAATCCATTCAATAATCTAAAGCGCCCCATTTATCACTCCGCCAATAATCACGATTATACACTTTATACTCTTTATCAGGAGAATAAATTGAAATCATATCTTTACCTGTTATATCACATTTTCTCTTATATAAATTCATTTCATTTCTCCATAAAAATCTCCTTTGTTGCCTACATGCTGGACACAAACTTGGACTTGGTATTTCAAAAACCCCTCATCAAAATTTTGGTGAGATTTTTTTATAAAATTCTAACTCTTTATCTGAAATTGTAAATTCTATATTACATTGTTTACAATTTTTTGTTTCTACTGTTTTTTCCATATTTTTGATAATTAAATTTATTATTAATTTTTTAGGATACCCACAAGGGGTATCCCTACATTTAAAATGCTTCCTTTTCATAACAATCTTGGCAATAAATTATTTTTTTACTTTCAGGTTTGTAAATTGTTTTTATTTCTTTTCCACATTTATTACATTTTCTATCAAATAATTGTCTTGGATTCATTTTTGGTATTCTTTCAATATATCTCCTATCTGGATGTTTTCTTGGAATTGGTAAATTATATTTTCTATAAAATTCTAATTCTTGTGAAATTATTTTAAATGGTTTTTTAGTTACTTCACATTCTATTGCCCGATTTAATATATCATCTGGAATATCTTTTATATTATCAGGTAGAGAACTTGCTGGTATTATTTT
>CAZJHB010000228.1:0-2314 GCA_964545685.1 uncultured Candidatus Peribacteria bacterium
GGTACCAATTTTTCATATTCTTCTTTGCTGTATTGTTTGTTTAAAATACAATATTGTTTATTTCTTAATCATACACATCAAAAACAGTTATTTGAAGAATACATAGAATTACAATAATACAAATTATTAGATTCAATTGCATCATTTGTAAAAAAAACTTTATTTCCCCATCAAACACGAGTATATTCATAACACAGTTCATTAGCTCATCATAATCAATCATAAGAGTCCTTTGTCTTTTCAGAACTAACCCATTTACAATTTTCAATTTCATATGTATCGTAACAATATTAACTATTTTTTGCATCAAAAATATTATGTCCTATTGAATCTTCACAATTAACCATATTCAAACTTGGTATAAATTGCTTATTAGAAAAAGTATCAAATTCTTGTATTTTTTTATTTAAATCTTCATAAGAACCTGAAAATAAGGATTGTTTAAATTCTAAATATTCTTTCTTTGAATAAGGTTTATTAAATATATGATATTGCTTATTTGTTAAATTTGTACAAAAAATACAATCATTACATCAAATTAAATGCCTAGAAAAATAACAATTTTTACTATTGGAAGAATTAGCTAAATAAAAACAATTAAAACATCATTTTAAATGTAAGCTTTGATAACAAATATTGCAGTCAGATATATTTTTACAATCAAATATATCTTTTGAATGAAAAATCCAACTTGAATAAAATACATCTTCAGCTCACAAGTAAACAGCTGATGATAAATAACAATTTTTACATCAACTTATATAATTATTATATTCACATCATTCATTATTCGAATTCAAAAGCCCTATTGTTGGAACATTTTTAATTAACTCCCCAAATTGTTCAAAAAAACTTTTATCAAAATCAAAATCTACTCAATAATCTAAAGCATCCCATTTATCACTCCACCAATAATCTTGACTAACAACTTTATAATTTTTATCAGGTGAAAACATTGATATTATATCTTTTCATGTTGCATCACATTTTCTTCTATAAAGTGATTTTTCATTCCTAAAACTAAGCCTTCTTTGTAATCTACAATCTGAACAAAATGTTGGACTTGGAATTTCAAAAATTTTTCCATCAAATTTTGGTGAAATTTTTTTGTAAAATTCTAAATCTCTATCTGTAATTTTAAATTCTTCATTACATTGTTTACATTTTTTTATTTCTACTGTTTTTTCCATAAATTTTAATTAAAAATACTTAAATATATCTTTCATAATTCAATATATAATTTTCTACAAATAAATCTCTCATCAAACTTACATCATTTAATTCATAAATAGCCAAAACTGCTATAATATAATCTTTCTCTTTTACTTGTAATAATGATAAAATTCATAAATTATTTTTCAAAAGAGGTAGATTGCACAACATCCTAGATGTTCTTTTATTAATATCTAAAAATAATTGAAAATATGGAATAAAAACCAAAATAAATAAAGATTGTTCAAAAGGATTTTTTATCATATTTAATTTTTCTAAAAATATTTCAAATTGTTCCTCTAATTGATATTTATTATCTAATGGAATATATTTACTTCTTCAAATTTGAACTTTTTTTTCTCTTATTTTTCATAAATCACTTTTTAAAAGTAATTTTTCTCATAATAAACTATGAATTTCATAAAAAGTCTTTTTTTCAAAAAGTAATTTATTTTTATAATAAACCATATATTCTATAGCCTTTTTATGATTAATAATCATTTGAGTTTCTTCTTTAGCTTTATTTTCAGCTATTTCATTATAATTTATTAATACTTCGGTATCTAAGTAAGAATATGTATTTCATTCCAGTTTACTTGAAGCAAAACTTAAATCAATTAGTAAATTTTCTAAACTTCTTCTATTTTCTTTATAATAATTTGTATTTATATCTAAACTAGAAGATTTTTTTAATAAAAGAGATATTTGTGTCTCTGTTAAAAAACTATCTTCATTGGGCTTATAATTAGCTAAAAAATCATAATTATAACTTTTTTCTTCTCTTTCAAAAAATGGTTTTTCAAAATATACAATTGGACTTTCAATAAATTGATATTTTCACTTTGAAATTTCTTTTATTTGATCATTTTTTATAAGCTCTTTTAAATATCTATAAATAGTAGTTCTATCTATAGAATTATCAAAAAAAGCTAAAATATCAGCAGTTTTTAATATTTTTTGTTTTTCAAAAAACTTTATAATTTTTTCTAGTCTATCTTTTTTTGTCATATTAAAAATATTATGTTGCAAAAAATACGTAAATATTATAAAAAATGTTGCAGAAAATGCAACATTTTTTATATTTTTTACAACATATAAACTT
>CAZJHB010000229.1:0-2306 GCA_964545685.1 uncultured Candidatus Peribacteria bacterium
TGGTTTTCTTCATAATTTAGATATATCTTCTATTTTTATAAAATTCATTGCTAATTACCAAATAGAGATTTTTCTAATTTTTCCTTTGTTATTCAATCCAAAATAGCTAATATATTTTTACTTTTTAAGTCTGTAATTATTAAAATCATGTCATGACCTGAAAAGCTATGTTCATCTACTCCAAGATATATTTCATCTAGTTCTTTAATTAATTCCATTCACTTTTTATTTATTAAATTTATATCTATTCTTTCAAGTATTCAGTGAATTACTGAATTAGATGACTGATATAATTCTAAAAATATTATTTTATCTCAACCATATGGCATATGATTAAGTAGTTTTTCTTGTTTATGTAATTCTTTATCTTGTCTTTTATTAGTATTAAAAACACAATGAGGACAAATTGTATTATTATATTTTCATCTAATTTGAAAAATTAATTGCTTTGTATCTTCATAAATTCAAAAAATTTTAACTTTTTTCCAATTTAAATTCCAACAAAAAAAGACCTAGTTTTTTATTACAAAACTTTTGGTCTTTTTTTAACACTTAACTTTTACTTTATTAATCTTTAAAAACTACTATTATTCTTTACTAACTTTTCCCGCTAGAAAAAAAAGAGCCATTTTTATTAATCAAGTAAACTATATAAAAATTTTGTCGGGTAATAATTTACATATTTTCATGATCTTTCCTTTTTCAAATATCATTTATTTAACAAATCTTCTAAATCTGATTTTGCAGTATTTATTGATATTAAATAATAATTTTTATATATTGAATTATTTGTATATCAATTTTTATTTTCTAAAAAATATATAATAAGTTTATTTTGTCTTTCATTTAATCGTAAATTTAATAAATCACCAAAAAAAATCTTTTGTTTTTTTTGTTTATTTAAAACATATTCACTAAACTTTTTAAAAGATTGATTTGTTTTATTTGAAATATATACAAGAAAATAAGTTAAATCATAATCATCTTGTTCACTATATTTATAAGCATCAAAATATTTTTTCTTTGATTCTTTTATTAATTTTGATATAGGAATATAATTAAATCCCCAATAACCTTTTTTTAATAAATACCGATAAAATATAACTCTTGCTGTTCTTCAATTTCAATCACAAAAAGGATGTAAATATCAAATCCAAAAATGTAAAATTACAGCTTTTATAAAAGGATGTGTAAATCATTTTTCTTTATCATTTGCATATTTAATAAAAACTTTTAATTGTTCTTTTAATATCTTTTCACTAGGTGGTATATGATATATTTTTCAAGTTATTTTATCTTGAACAATAATTTCATCAATATCTTTTCTAAGTCTTCATTCTTGTTCAGATTTATCTAAAGTTCATTTAGTTAAAATACTTTGCAATTCCAATAATTTTTCAATACTTAATTCTTCTTCTTTTAATTCCTCCCTTACATAATTCATTGCATAATAATTATTTAAGGAAAGTCTGAAAAAGTCCTTCGTAAGAAAAAAATTAAGATTTTTTAGATAAAATTTGTGCAAATAATTTTTACTTATACCTTAGTATAGGGAAAATTTTTAAACAAATTTTAGCAAAAAAGATTATTTTTTTATAGATGTGACTTTTTCAGACTTTCCTTAATATCATTTTCTCATCTTTTCAAGCTGGTCTTCTATTTGAAGCAATCATTTCTCTCGCAACTTTAGAACTAGTCATGGCTCATTCTAATTGACTTGAAGATATTGCTTCTTCAATAATTCAATTTTGCAAAAAAATTTTTCTTTCATCTTTATTTAAATGTATATCAAGAAAGTTTCATCACAAAGAAAGATCTAATTTATGTAATAATTCATCAAGAAAACTTGGTTTTAACAAAATAAAATAATCTCATTGTTTATTTTTTATTGGCATTGGAAGTCAAAAACGCATACTTTTGATAACATACCATAACTCTTCATTTGATTCTAATTCTTTAGGTAAACTTAAATATTTCACCTTATCCCAATATAAATATTTTTTATTAGAATAAATATATAAATTATTTTCAAAATATATTTTATAAATATTATTATTTAAATATTCTAACCTTTTTTTAGAAATTTTAGATAAATCTGGTTTTTCTAATTTATATTCTATCATTATCAAAATATTATCAGAATATTATCAATTGATAGTATTATATCATTTTTTTTATATTATCAAAATATTATCAATTGATAATAAAAATATCTTATAAACCTATAAAAAGATTAAATTTATTACTATCTAAAATTATTTATCTTTTTTATACTCATAAATAGCATTTTTCCCTTCTTCTTTAAA
>CAZJHB010000230.1:0-2301 GCA_964545685.1 uncultured Candidatus Peribacteria bacterium
TAATGGAGCAGTTTATTGGTTAGCAAGAATGATAGAATGATGAGAAGATGTAAAATTTATTGCACGTAGAATGTTAATTCTTGCTAGTGAAGATATTTGAAATGCAAATCCAACAGCATTAGTTATGGCAAATAACACTTTTCAAGCAGTTAATGTTATTTGAGCACCAGAGTCCAGAATTATACTTTCTCAATGTGCAATTTATCTAGCTAATTCAGAAAAAAGTAATGCATCTTATGAAGCAATCAATAAAGCTCAACAATTTGTAAGAAAAACTTGAAATTTAAGTGTTCCAGTTTATTTACGTAATGCTCCTACAAAATTGATGAAAGATCTGGATTATTGAAAAAATTATAAATATGCACATGCTTATAAAGATAATTTTGTAGAACAAGAATTCTTACCTACAAAATTAAAAAATACAAAATTTTATGAACCATGAGATAATGTTCGTGAGAATGCTTTTAGGAAGATTTTGAAAGAACGTTGGGGAGGGAAGTATGGGTATTAGTTTTTTAAGTTTTATATTTATTCTCATGAGGAACAAAGAAGAATAAATATATTATAATTTATCCTTATCTTTAACTACAGTATATCTTCCATAATCTACTTCGTGGTAAGGATGGAATATTGATTTTAATTTTGAAACAAAAAGATATTTATATCAATTAATTCATACATATTTGTACAAAATTCTTAATATTAATAATTCTACAATAATTTCATTTATAACTCATCAGATTGTTCAAAGCAAAAAATGATAAATTAACCGAGTTAGTGATAAAATAAGACACCAAATTCTAAGTCAAATTCAAGAAAAATAAAAAAAACTATATGTTCATATCAAAGCTCAAATTATAGGGAGTAGAGAAATATATCAATCATATACAAAGAATCAAGCTATTATTGTTATAAATATCAAAGATAAAAAAATTTTAAAATTTTTTTTGTATTTTATTGATAAAATTAAACGTATAGAACCAAGTATAGTAGCTATTAATCCTGCATAAGATTCAAGTAATATAAATAATAATCACCAAAAACAATTTGCTATTAATAGTATTTTTATTGTTTTTGTATCATCATCATATAAAAATGCAAGCCAAACAAAAAGCATAGCAATAAAGCCTATACTTTGAACAATAGGATTTAGTAAAAATAATTCAACAATTTTATTAAAAAAAACTATATTCATATTATAAATTTATTTATATGTAATAATTATATATTATTAATTAAAAATTCCAAAAAATTAATTTATAATATGTATTGATTTTTCTTAATAAAAATATAATATTTATTAATAATAATTAATAATAAAAAATATATGAATAATTTAACTCTTAAAAATATATTTAAAAGAAAAATATTTAAATTTTTGATATACGTTTTTTTACTATTATTTTTGTCTTTATGAATATTAGAAATATTATCTAATTTTTGAATGTTATATTCATTACAAAGTTTTTTTGATAATATTTTATCTATATTAACATATAGTGTATCATTGTCAGATACTATTAGTGTAAGTTTTTTTAGTTTAGTGAGTTTTGCTTTTTTAATTTTTATTGGTTTAAATTTAGCAAAATTATATAAAAAATTTATTTATAAAATAAAAAGAAAAAGAAAAAATTTATCACATTGAACGATTTCAATATTATCTAATTTAGGTTATTATTCTATTATTACTATATTTATTTTAACTTCACTTAAAATTATAGGTATAGATTTATCAAGTTTTACTATGATAATCTCTGCTTTGTCAGTATGAATTTGATTTTGACTTCAAACAATAGTTTCAAATTTTATATCTGGTATAATACTTATGTTTGAACAAAGTGTAAAAGAAGGTGATTTTATAGAATTATGAGAAGAATTAAGATGAACAGTTACAAGTATAAATATGAGGTCTACAACAATTAGGACTAATAGTAATATAGATATAGTTGTACCAAATCAAAATTTTATTGAAAATAATATTGTAAATTGGACTCATAATGATAATAAAGTAAAACTTTATATTCCTTTTAGTGTAGCGTATTGAACTACTTTTGAAAAAGTACAAACAAGTATTTTAACTGATTTAAAAAATTCTGAATTAAATTATCTTAATGATGAAAATTTTGAACCAAGTGTTTTTATGGTTTGAATGTGAAATAGTAGTGTAGATTTTAAATTAGCAGTATGGGTTCAATGAGATGAAACAAATGTACCACTTATAGCAAAATGAAAATTTTTGAGATTAATTTATGAATCATTAAATAATAATAATATTTCAATACCTTTTCCTCAAACAGATTT
>CAZJHB010000231.1:0-2298 GCA_964545685.1 uncultured Candidatus Peribacteria bacterium
AAAATTTTACTATCTAAAAATTTTTTATACAATACTTTAAAAAAATATTTTATAAAAACCAAAAATGGGAGCCTTAGAAAAAAGATTACTTAGAAAAATGAAGAATGCTATTTATGACTTTGAAATGATTAAAGAGTGAGAAACTATTTTAGTATGAATATCAGGTTGAAAAGACTCTATGTTACTTTGATATATGTTATCTCAACTAAGAAGAAATATGAAAGAAAAATTTGAAATAAAAGCAGTTTACATATATAAAGACTTTTTAGTTGATTATGATATTGATTTTGAAGAAAAAAGAAAGTATTTTGAAGAAAAACTTAATCTAACTTTAGAAAAAATAGATGTAAAAATTCCAAAAAATTCAAAATTAAATGATTGAGTATGACAATCTTGTCAACGGTGTTCATATGCTAGAAGAATAGCTATGATGAAATTAAGTCAAAAATATAAAGCAACAAAAATTTGTTACTGACATCATATGGATGATATTGTAGTAACTACTCTATTAAATATGATAGAATGAAGAAATTTAAAAATAATGCCTCCTATAAATAAAATGAAAAAATTAGATGTTAGTTTCATAAGACCTATGGCTTATCTTAGAGAAAAAGAAATTATGAGATTAGTTAATTTATTAGAAATTCCCTATTCAAAATATGCTTGTCCCATATGAGAAAATACGATGAGAAATAAAATAAAAAAAGATATAGTATGGAAAAATGAAGAATTATTTCCAAAATATACTGAAAATATTTTTTGGGCTTTTATTAAAGATTTTAAAGAAAAATATCAAAAATGTTGATATAATATGTAGTTTTCTTTTTTTTAATTTTATAATTATTTATATTTTCTATAAAATAATTGCTTAAATAATTCATTTATGATAAAATTAGATTATTAAGAAAAATTTAAAATTATTTATTAAAAAAATAAGAATGTTTGAAGATATATATGGCTTAGAAATCTTTAAATGAATTGAAAAAAAAATTGTTGATAATATTGTTAAAAATTGTCCAACTAGAAAATATCAAGAGTGAAAAACTATAATAAAAGAATGAGAACATTCAAACTGAGAAGGATATATTATTAAACAATGAAAAATAGCTATTACTATTAATAATAAAAAAATAGCTGAACTTTGAGTTGGAAATTTATTTTGAGAAATAGCATTATTAAATGAAGAAGAAAGAACTGCAAGTGCTATTGCCCTTGAAGAACTTGAAGTAATAATATTATCTCTTGATAATCTTATAGAAATGATTAATTATGATAGTAATAATATAAATAAATTAATTATAACTAGAATAGAAGAAAATTTAGCAGAAGAACCTGAATTTGAAGGAAATATAAATTAGAGTAAATCATAAAAAAAACCATACATAAGTATGGTTTTTTTTATTTTTACAAAGCTTCTTTTTATATTTTCTGTATCGAGATTAGTAGTTTTATTCTAACAATATAAAATTCTATATTTTAAAACTCATTACATATGGTAATATTTCATTCTTCTTTGTATTTATTTTCTAACGTGTGGGGTTTATATATATATTTTTTCTTATGTCAAGTTTTTTTTTAAAAACCACTCTGTAAATCAAGCATCTTTTTATATTTTCATTTTAATTTAATTAATTCCCTGTGATTTCAATCTTCTATAATTTTTCAATTTTCAAATAAAATAATTCTATCTGCTTCTTTTACTGTTTGAAGTCTATGAGCTATAACTATTACTGTTTTTCAATTAAATAAATTATGTAATGCTTTATTTATTAATTCTTCGTTAAAACTATCAAGTGCTGAAGTTGGTTCATCAAGCAAAATAATATTTGGATTTTTTAGCATAATTTTTGCTATAGCTAACCTTTGTTTTTGTCATCAACTAAGTCTAATACCTCTCTCACCTATTTCAGTTTGAAAAGTATCCTTAAAATCATAAATAAATTCACATTTTGATAATTTTATAATTTTTTCTAACTCTTCTCTACTAGGTTCTCCTTTTAAAGAATATATTAAATTCTCTAAAATAGTTCCATCAAAAACTGATGGATCTTGAGTTAAATATCCAATATGGTCATAATAATCTTTCATTTTTATATCAGATAATTTTTGATTATCTACTAAAATATTTCAAGAATCTATTTTTATATATGAGGCTAATAATTTTATCAAAGTAGTTTTTCCTCATCATGATTTTCAAACAAAAGCAGTTTTTGTTCATGCTTTTATTTTTAATGAAAAATTATCAAATACTTTATTTTCTCAATATGAAAAATTTATATTTTTTATTTGAATATCTCA
>CAZJHB010000232.1:0-2296 GCA_964545685.1 uncultured Candidatus Peribacteria bacterium
TCAAAATCACTTGTTGAATGTCTACTTCTAGCATATTTAAGTGCATTTTCTCAATCAAATAACCATGTTCATTTTTTAAATACTATAGTTTTGTATCCCCGTTCTCAATCTGGATATTGATAATCAATAAATTGTTCTGGTATTGTTAATTCTATTCATCAAATAGTATCTATTAGAGCTTTAAATCAATTAAAATCTATATTTATATAATAATCTATTTTTTGATTTACAATTTCTTCAATTTTTTTTCCTAAAGCTTTCATTCAAGCATTCTCTCAGTCTTTATGTGCATTTTTTGCATAAATTTCGTTTATTTTTCAAGTTTCTTCTTTTTCATTATTATATTCTACATATAAATCTCTAGGAATTGATAACATAGAAACTAAATCTAAATCAAAATTTACATTAGCAAAAATAATAGTATCTGTTAGATTTGGTGCTTCATGGGTTCATCATCACCTTCATACAATTAAAAAATTTATTTCATCAATTTCATTATCTTCATTATTTTTTGTTACATTACTAGGAACAAAAGGTGTATTTTTAACTTGTTCTAAAATATCAAGTTTTATAAAATTTACATTTTTAAAAAAAGTAAATCAAGTAAAAACTATAATAAATATAGAGATTAGTCATATAAAGTTAATTAAAAAAGAATTAGTTTTATTTATTTTTTGTTTTTTAAATCCCATTTTTTTGATTAAAAGTTAATCTTATTAAAAATAACTTGTGATATTTTATTGAAAAAATATTTTTTTTCAAATTATTATAATATTTTTTATATATTTATTTTTATTTAAAATTAATTAACAAAAAAATTATCAAATCTTAACAAAATCTTAACAATTGTTTTATATAATTACTATTGATTTTATTATATTTTTTAATATATTGAAAATCACATTGTTTTTTTATTATTTTTTAATTTTTAAATAAAAATATGGATAAAGATAAAGTTATAGAAAAAAAAGAAGATTTATATTGAGATATAAAAGCAGAATTTAAAAAAAAGGTTATATGACAAGAAAATCTTATAAGAGATTTACTTATAAGTTTGTTTTGCAGTTGACATATATTGCTTGAATGAGCGCCTTGACTTGCTAAGACTTTAAGTGTAGCTACATTAGCTGAAATAATTGATTTAAATTTTAATAGAATACAGTTTACTCCAGATTTATTACCTAGTGATTTGATTTGAAATGTAATTTATTATCCTGATACAAAGAATTTTGAAGTAAAAAGATGACCGATTTTTTCTAATTTAGTTTTAGCAGACGAAATAAATAGAGCGCCTTCAAAAGTTCAATCTGCATTACTAGAAGCAATGGCTGAAAAACAAGTAACAATATGAAATGATACTTTTTCTTTAAATAAATATTTTATGGTACTTGCTACTCAAAATCCTATAGAGCAAGATTGAACTTATAATCTTCCAGAAGCACAACTTGATAGATTTTTATTAAAAACTATTGTTGATTATCCAAAAGAGGAAGAAGAAATTGAAATAATGAAGAAATATTCTTTTGAAGCAAAAGAGAAATTAACAAAAGTAATAAAAAAGTCTGATATTTGAAAAATAAGAGAAGAAATCGAAAAAATTCATGTTGATGAAAATATTTATGTTTATGTAAAAGATTTGATTTTTTATAGTAGAAATAATGAAAAAATAAAAGAATATTTGATTTATTGAGCTTCTCCCAGAGCTTCTATAGCATTAATTAAAACTTCAAAAGCTTTAGCTTATTTGAATGAAAGAGATTTTGTTATACCTGAAGATATTAAAGAAATGTTAAAGCCTGTACTTAGGCATAGAATTATTCTTTCATATGAAGCTATAGCTGAATGAATAACACCAGATCATGTTATTGATATTATATTAAATAATGTAGAGGTGAAGTAAATAGTGTACGCAGGCCTGCGTACACTACATACATATAATAAAAATAATATATAATTGTAAAAAAAAATAAAACTAATAAAGCTATGTTAAACAAAAAATATAAATTACTAGAGTTAAAAACAAAAGCTTTGGTAGATAGTTTATTTATATGAAATTATAAGACAAAACATAAGTGAAGATGAATAGAATTTGCAGATTTTAGAGAGTATACTCATTGAGATCCAGTAAAGACTATAGATTTTGTAAAATCTGAAAAAGCTTGAAAAACTCTTATTAAATTATATGAAGAAGAAAGAGAATTGTCTGTTTATTTTTTGATAGATATTAAAGATTCATTTTTGCAAAAATTTTGAAATAAAACAAAAAAAGACTCTTTGTTAGAAATATATTATTTAT
>CAZJHB010000233.1:0-2274 GCA_964545685.1 uncultured Candidatus Peribacteria bacterium
TATCAGCAAAAGCTGTGAATATTATAATTTTTTTATTTCAAGGATTAATTGGATTCTCAATTTTATTTTTAATTAAATCTTGTAATTTAATTAATTTGGAATCATGTTCAGGTATAACCCAACTCATTTCTTCTAATATATCTTCTGCAATTCCTAAATCTCTTTTTAATTCAGTTTTCCATCAAGTAGTATTCATATCTGCTAGATTGATTTTAATCTTATCTCAAATACTAAAATCATCACTCAACCAATCATCATTTTCTACATCAAAATTAATATCATCAACTTGAGTGAATTCAGTACAAATATTAATTCAATCTTTTTCAAATTTTTCTATACTTTTAATTATAGATTTAATATTTGAAATAAATTTACTAAGTGTAATTCTAAATGAATCAACTGAACTTTCTAATCTCTTCAATAAATTTACTTTCATAAGATTTTGTAAACTTTTTTCTCTGGTAGTTTGATTTAAGCTAACATTTTCTTTTATATTTGATTCAATCCAAATTTTACATTCTTTTGTAATAGCTTTTCATTTTAATTTATTTTTTAAATTAATTTCAAAATCAGTTCAACTAATTGCTTTTTTTATATTGTTTGATTTTATTTCAAACATTTTTTTTTCTTTTTTATCTTTACTTATATCTATAAATGTAGGATCAGTAAAGATAAATCTTAAACTATCAATATTTTGAAGTTCAGATTTTAAACTTTCAAATCAATAAATTGAAAATATAGCTGAAGCAATATCAATTTTATACTAAAAACACTTAATAATCTTAGTAAAATATCATCTAATAATTTGAATTTTATTATTTAGCAAACCAGATAATTTTTCTTTAAAAACTGAATTGAATTTTCAACAAGTATTATTAATCTTTTTTACAAAATCAGTAAAATTGGGTGTATATTTATTTTTTAATATTTTTTTTAAAAATTTTCAAACTCTTTCAATTAAATTTAGATTCGGTGAATATGGAGGCAAAAAAAGTAACTTTATTCATAACTTTTCAGCTAAAATTTTAATTTCTTTTGCATGATTATATCTTGCATTATCAAGAATAATGACAATTTTTTTTCAATTTCTATATTCATTTCTAATTTTATGAAAAACTTCTTTAACTGTTTTTGTATTACATTTTTCTTCAGTTATTAATGAACTGAATTGCATAGTTAAAGCATTTATTCATCATAAAATATTTATTCTTTTTCTTCAAGTATTTGAATTCAAAACTATTGTTCATTTGCCAACATTTTCAAATTATTGTGTTATGTAATTGATGACAAGGATCAAAAAATAATAATTCAGTTTCTCATTCTTTAGCTTTTTTTAACTGATAATTTAATTCTATTAAAAAATCTATTTGAGTTTCAACAGAGCTTATTTTTCAAGGTGTTAAAATTGGTTGTTTAAAACTAAAATTTAGTTTTTTTTAAGATGTTTCTGACATTACTAATACAATATTTTATTCAAAATTCTTTTTCTATATATTTTTGTGCATCTTCTGCTGTATTAAATCATTTTTCTTTGTTTTCTTTTTTTATTTTAGCTAGTTCTTTTTCTCACAATCTTGCAGGTTTTCAATTATTTTTTGTTGAAAGTAATCATTCTATTCAGCCATTATTATATTTTCTTACCCATCTTGCAATTGTATCTTCTGAGATTTTTAAAAGGTTTTGTATTTTTTTATATGTTATTCATTCTAACCTAAATCTTATACATTGTAATCTTTTTAGAGATTTTCAATTTTTTTCATTTTTTTCCATCTCTTCAATTTCTTTAATTTTTGACATAATATTATTGGTTATTTAAGCCAATATAGTATACTTATCTTTACTAAGAAAGCAAAACATTTTTAGTATAACTACTTTTGTTTTCTTGTTAAACAATTCTGTTTTATGATGGTTTTCATTAATTATTCATATTAGTATTTAATTTTCATTTTAAATTACTATTTTCTTCTTCTAAATCTTTTACTTTATCTCTTAATTTTAATATTTCATCAATTAATTCATTTTTTGTATTTCTATGTAAATTTTTATGCATATTTTTTAGTTAGTTTTTTCTTTAATTAAGCTATTATTTTATACCAATATTATACTTTTTTTATTGATTTTTGCAAATTTTTTTTTGACTTTTTTATTGAATTTTAAAGTAAAAAATAATCCTATAAATTAAGATTATTTTTTAATATCTTAACTCGGTTGGTAGTAACTCGATTTTGGAACTTATTCGCTTGTCAAGTTTTTTTTGAAAAAAGTTCAACAAAA
>CAZJHB010000234.1:0-2270 GCA_964545685.1 uncultured Candidatus Peribacteria bacterium
ATTTATATCATAATTTTAAAGCAACTGAACATTCTAAAATATTTGATAATAATGAATTTGCATATACAAAAGTAGTAGTTGAAAGACCTATGCAACTTAATTTTCAAGTCACTGAAGAAAGACTGGAAAATCTTTATAGTATTTCTGCTTTTTCAAAATTAAGTGTATCAAAGTTAAAAGACATAGAAAAAAAAGAAGCAGAAGAACAAGCATGAATAGAAAAACAAAATACTATTATAGAAAATCTTAAAACTATTCCTAATAAATTATTTACTAATTATGATGAGTTTTATAATGAAGTAGAATCAGCTTTATCTTGATTTGATTTTAAAGCTACTTTTATAAAACAAATAGTAAAAGCTTTATCAGAACATGATGATGATGCTCCTTTTATACTTGATAAAAAATGAAATAAACAGGCTAATTCAGATTTGAGAGATAATGAAAAGATTAAATTGACTGAAGATATAGATGAATATTTTAAAAGGGAAGTAATTCCATATTATCCTGAGGCTTGGATGGATAGAAAAAAGGATAAAGTTGGTTATGAAATTAATTTTACTAAGTATTTTTATAAGTATGAGCCTCCGAGAGATTTGGAAGAAATTGAGGGTGATATTAAGAGGATTACAGGGGAGATTGATGAGTTGGTTAAAGAGGAATTATAATTTAATAAAAAATTATGTCTAGTATAGAAAATGCTGAAAAAATAATATCTAATTGGAAATTAAAATGAGATAATGAAATAAATAATTTTGATAAGTTTATTTGTTATTGGATTGCTTTTAATTCATGGTACTGAACTTTTTTATGAATAAAATCTCCTAGAGAAAGTGATTATATTAATTGAGTTAAAAAAGAATTAAAAGATGAAAATGATTTTTTTAATGATGAAATAGAATCAGCTAAGAAATTAATTCCACCATTAAAAAATGTTACTAGATGATGAGATGAAGTAAAGATATCTGATATATCAACATTAGTAGATTTTATTTATACAGTAAGAAATAATTTATTTCATTGAAATAAAAGAGATACAGATGATAGAGATAAAGAAATTCTTAAAATTGCTACACCTATTTTATATAAAATTTTAAATAAAGTTTATGGAGAAGAATAAAATGAAAAATTCTGGTATTGACTGGATTGGGGAGATTCCTGAAAGTTGGGAAGTGAGAAAATGAAAATTTGATTTAAAAATACAAATGTGATTTCCTGCAGAATCAAAATTATTTGATAATAATAAAGGATTTCCTTTAATAAGAATTAGAGATTTAAAAGAAAGTAAAATTGAAACTTATTATAAGTGAAAGTTTCCAAAAGACTCTATAGTAAAAAAATGAAATCATTTAGTATGAATGGATTGAGATTTTCATAGTGTTTTATGGAATAATGAAGATGCAATTTTAAATCAAAGAATAATGAAAATTGAAGTAGGAAAAAACTTAAATAGTAAATATTTTTATTATATGTTATTTACTCCATTAAAAATAATCAATGATATAACTTATGCTACAACTGTAAAGCATTTATCTGATAGTGATATTAAAGAAGTTTTTCTTGTTCTTCCTTATCTACAAACCCAACAAAAAATCTCATCTTTTCTAGATTCAAAAACTTTACAAATAGAAAAACTTATAGAAAAGGATAAAAAATTGATAGAGCTTTTGAAAGAAAGGAGAGTTAGTCTTATAAATAAGGTTGTTACAAAAGGATTGGATGATGGTGGTGAGATGAAGGATAGTTGAGTTGAGTGGATTGGGGAGATTCCTGAAGATTGGGATATTAAAAGACTTTTTGGTGTTTCTAAAATTGTTAGAGGAAACTCAGCTTTAAAAAAAGATGAATTGTTAGATACTGGTAAATATGTTGCTTTACAATATTGAAAAACTTACAATGTAGATGAAGTAAATCAAGAATTTCAATTTTATGTTAATAATGAATTTTATAAAAGTTCTCAAATAGTTAATTATTGAGATACTATACTTATTTCTACATCAGAAACTATTGAAGATTTATGACATACTGTTTTTTATAATAGAAAAGATATTTGATTAATCGGTGGTGAGCAAATATTATTAAAACCATATACTAATAATTTATATTATAAATATTTATTTTATTCATCTACAATTTTTACTAAAAGATTGGTTCAATTTGCAACATGAGTAAAAGTTTTTAGGTTTAATATAAATGATTTAAAAACAACTTATTTATGAATTCCACCAATTCAAGAACAACAAAAAATAGTAGAATTACTAGATAAAGAA
>CAZJHB010000235.1:0-2252 GCA_964545685.1 uncultured Candidatus Peribacteria bacterium
TATCTTTTCAAGAAAAAATATGAGTATTTAAAAAATTATCAGAAATTTTATATTCAATGAATCTTGATATATTATCTATTAATTCTGAAAGAGTTAATAAAAATACTCATAATATAACATTAAAATTAATAATACTTGATTATGAATATCTTATTATTGATAGATTGATAGATAGGTTAAAAATTTGATTTTGAGATGTTTTATTGAATTATAAAATTGAAAAAATGCAAAAAGAATAATAAATTTGACTTTAAAATTATATTGTTAATATATGTTGTAAATAAAAATAATAATTGTGGAGTACAAGCTCTGATAAAATCATACAATTTAAAAAATCGACATGTATATTGTTATATCTATATAAATATTTTTTTATTAGATGGGAGTGTTTTTCCGGTAACAATTAGAGTTACTGATGATTTTAAATTAGTTTATCAAGATTTTGATTATTCTTTTAAAGAAATTAATATTTTTAATCTTGAAAAAGCTTTTAAAAATGTTGGATTGATTAATGATGACTATAGTTTAAATATATAATTAAAAAGAAGGAAATAAAAAAAAAGAACAGTAAGTGTGTTCTTTTTTTTTGACATTCAATTATTATTTTCTTAAGTTTAGTTTTTCTAAAACTTCACTATATTTGTTTGGATCTTTTCTTTTTAAATAAGCAAGTAATTTTCTTCTTTTTGCTACCATTAAAAGAATTCATCTTCTAGAATGATTATCTTTTTTGTGTTCAAGTAAATGTTCTTTTAAATTTTCAATTTTAGCTGTTAAAATAGCTATTTGAACTTCAGTAGAACCAGTATCAGTAGTCTTTGCTCAAAAATCCTTAACAATTTTTTTCTTTTCATCTTTAGTAACTGTCATAATTATGTATTTTTATAAAATAAAATATAAATACAATCAACCAGAAAAATACACTAGTAAATTGTTATTAAGAATTATATTAATAAAAATAAAAAATTCAAATAAAAATTGAATTTTTTATTTTTAATGTATAATAATTAAAATAATTTGTATATAATAATAAATTAAAAAATATATATAATTTATAATAGAGAATTTTAATAAATAATATAAATAATTAGAGTTTTGAGAAAATTTGAATGATTTTATTTTGAAAAATTTAGTTTTGATTTTAAAAATCTCAAAGCTCATTTTTTTTATAGCTTTGATAAAAAAGAAAAATTTGAAGAAGTTATTGATTTTTCATGTGATAAAGAATTTAATAATATTTATGATATAAACATTTTAAATAATTTTTTATTTAATCTTTTTATTGCTTTGTGAATTAGTTACTATAAAATTTTTCCTGTTGATGATTTGTTTGTTGAAATGTGATATTTAAAAAAATCTCAAATTGATTTTTGGAAGAAGTTTTATTTATATTGATTATGAGAGTTTTTTGTAAAAAATAATTTTGAAATACCAAAATTTAATTTTATTAATTTAGATAACAATTGTAATACTAGTTATAATTATTGTAATTTGAAATCAGAAAAATCTCTACTAATGTGGTGATGAGGAAAAGATTCTATTGTTTCATATAATTTTATTAAAAATATTGAATTTGATATATTTGTAGTAGGTAAGTTAGATAAAATTAAACAAAATACTATAAAAATTACATGAAAGTGTCCAATTATCTTAAAAAGAGATATATCGAAAAATTTATTTAAATTAAATGAAAAATGATATTATAACTGACATGTACCTATTACATGAATTATAGCTTTTATATCTTTAGTTTTTTCATATTTGTATAATTACAAGTATACAATATTATCAAATGAAAAGTCTTCTTCAGAAGAAAATATGATTTATAAATGAATAAAAATTAATCATCAATATTCAAAATCTTTTGAATTTGAAAAAGATTTTTCTAAATATGTAATAGAAAATATTACAAATAATATTAAATATTTTTCTTTGTTGAGATGAATGTATGAATATAAAATATCAAAGGAATTTTCTAATTGTCAAGATTTTTTTTCTTCTTTTTCAAGTTGTAATAATAATTTTAAAATAAATTGAAAGATTATAAATAAAAATTGGTGTTGTAATTGTGAAAAATGTGCTTTTGTATTTTTAATTTTATCTAATTTTATTAATTTAGATAAATTAGTTAATATATTTTGAGAAAATTTATTTGATAAAAAGAATTTATTAGGTACATTTATATTACTTATTTGATTTTGAGATAATAAACCATTTGAATGTGTTTGAACTTATGAAGAATCATTTATTTC
>CAZJHB010000236.1:0-2235 GCA_964545685.1 uncultured Candidatus Peribacteria bacterium
TAAAAAAATATGTTATTTTAAAATAGAAATGTCACCTTTTTTTTCAAAATAGAAATGTCACTTTTTGTGTAATTTCTATTTTTTTCATAAATGAAATCATTTCATCCAAGGATGAGGTTTCTTATGAGTTTCAAAATAACTTTTTTTATCTTGTAACTCATTTTCTTTTTTTATATTATCTATTTTTTCTAATTTATCAATTTGATCTTTCATTTCTTTAAAATGAGAAAGATTTGCAGGTGCCATAGGTAATAAATATCTTTTATTTCTTTTTTCTTCTAATTTTTTAAATGTTAAATATTTTCAATTTTTAGATAAATAAATATTTCAATCTAAATGTTCTTCTACTATTATAATATCTCATTTATATAATGTAGGTCATCATCAATTTTTATTTCTATATAACTGATAATAATTATTATTAAAAGCTATTGTAAAGTCATTTTTTAATTTTCTTTTAAATTGCTTTGAGAATATTTGATTTAAATATTTTTTTTCATTTTCACTTAATTTTATATGTAAATTAGCTTTTTCTCTTGGTTCTATATTAAATTTTAAATTATATTTTGGTAAAAAATTTTCTTTTAAAAATTTATTGGCATCATTTACATTATTTATATTAGCTTCTCTTAATTCTTTTACTAATCTGTCTTGAAAAGTATAATTTGCTTTTTCTACTCTTCATTTTCATTGTGGTGAATTTGCAAATATTAATTGTATTCACAATGTTTTACAAGCTCTTCAAAATTGAGTTGGTAATTCTTTATCATTAGTTGCATTTGGATGATTTATTTTATATGTAGCAAATTTATCTAAATATATTCATCTTGGTTTTCAGTTTTCTAAAATATATTCTTTCCAAAAATTAAAAGTTGCATTAATTCATTCATTTTTATCAAATTTAGCATATGCTTTTCAAGTAGCATCATCTATTGATAAAAGTAAACAGAATTCTTCATTTCACCACCAAATATGATAACATCAATCATATTGTTCTAATTCTCATATATTAGATCTTCTTTCTCTTTTTTCTCTTTGAATTTTTACTTTATGTTTTTTTGATTTAAATAATCAATTATTTATTAATTCATTTCTAAGAGTTCCATAACTAATTATTATATTGTGATTTTCTTCTAATTTTTCATTAAAATGAGTTATATTATAATCATAATATTTTTCTTTTCTTAATTTTATTATTTCTTCATATTTTGTTGGATCATATTTATGATTTGAAGTTTTTCAACGAGATTTATGTATTATTCATTTTATTCAATATTTTTTATATTCTTTTTTCTTTCTTATTATTTGTCTTTTTCATAATCATAATAATTCTCAAGCTTTTTTATTTGTAATTTCTTTTCTTAGTACTTTATCTAATATTTCTTTTGTTGTAATATCTTTGTTTGTCATTTGTAAATAGTTAGTCATTTTTTGGTGATTTAATAATTATTTATAATTATTTTATCACAATTTGGGGTGACATTTCTATTTTGTAAAAAGGTGACATTTTAATTATGAAAATTACAAATTTTTGAGTTTTTTTTGTAATTTTTTGAAAAATATATATACTTTTATTATAATATAAAATATAATTTTTTAATTTACCTATTTACTTAATTTTAAAAAAATGATAAATTATAAAAAAACAAAACAAGCTTTTACTCTAGTAGAATTAATAGTAGTAATCACAATCCTAGCAATATTATGAACGATAGCTTTTATATCACTACAATGATATTCTAGTCAAGCAAGAGATAGTAAAAGATTATCAGATATTCAAAATATCAAAAAAAGTTTAGAATTATTTAGTTTGAATAGTTGAAAATATCCAGAACCAGATGATTATTTTACAGTAAAATATTGAAGTCAAGATTTACGGTATCAAGGAACAGTATGAGAACAAGTATCAACAAATTTATCAAGAAATCTGAATGATAAACCAACAGATCCATTAACAGAATCAGAATATATATATTCAAGAACCTATGCTTGAACAGAGTATGAGTTATTAAGTATATATGAATCAGATTTAATTTCTGCTACTACTCTCTCGCTTAAGCGTGGGTTGGGATGGGTTACTCAAACTAATGCAGCCAATTCTAACTATCCAAAGATAAGTTGAACATATAATTGAGTCTTTGTAAAAGCTTGAAATTATATAGTTCCAACACCAAGTATTATAAATGCTTTAAATACAGATTTAGATTTAGAAACAGAAACAGATTGATTATTATC
>CAZJHB010000237.1:0-2228 GCA_964545685.1 uncultured Candidatus Peribacteria bacterium
TATTTTTTCAATTTTATAATTACTTTCCCAAAATTTTCCAATTCAATTTCTTTTTCTATATCAGTATCTCAAATATTATTAACCAAAGTACTCAATGTCTCAGTTTCAATATATTTTCCAAAACTATTCATTATTCATCATTCATTATTCATTATTAATTCAACCCTTATTCTATCATCAACTTCATAATTAGCATCTTTTCTAGCTTCTTGTATTTGTCTTACAATATCTCTAGCGTATCATTCGTTTTTTAATTCATCTGTTATCTCTGGATCCATAGCTATAACCATACCATATCAAGCTTCAATTAATTGTCATGAATCTCAAGCTTCATACACCAATTCAAAATCTCAAACTTCTAGTTCAAAATCTCAAACTTTTACATTTCAACTTTCTAATTCTTCAAAATTACCTGCTTTAGCTTCACTAATAATAAATTTTACATCTTTACCAAATTTAGGTCCAATATTTCTACCATTAGGTTTACATATTTTTTTAGCTAAACTTGTTCAATTTACAATTAATACTTCTTTTACATTTAACTCTTCTTTGATAATTTCCTCATAATATTTATCTAATTTTTCTGCAATACTAATAGATTTCAAAGGTTGTCTTACTCTTATTTTATGATTTGCTCTCCAAGCTAATCATAAATTAATAATTTTTTGAGTTTGATCCATGTCTTTATTTAATTCATCATTTATAAGTGCTTTTATGTTTTCAGGGAAGTATGTTAAATGAACTGATTCTTCTCAAGTTAAACTTTTATATATTTCTTCAGAAACAAAAGGCATAAATGGAGCTATTATTTTTGAAGTTGTAATAAGAACTTCTAGTAAAGTATTATATGCTTCAATCTTATCTGTATCATTTTCAGATTTCCAAAATCTTTTTCTTGATCTTCTTATATACCAATTTGTTAAATTGTCCATAAATTTTATTATTGGCCTTGTTGATTCATTTAATCTATAAGTATCAAAACCATTTCTTACATCAGATACTAGAGTATATAATTCTGATATAATCCATTTATCAAGAGGATTATTTAATGGAGTATTAGGTAATTTTAAAAGTTTAGCATTTGGCATTGAAGCTCTTTTGTAATGAGCATCTTCATTACTTAAATTAAAGAAATATTTATTAAAGGGTCTAGAAACTCAAGAATGAGCAACTACTAATACATTTTTTCATTTATATTTTTCTTGAATTTCTTTAATACATTCTGTAACTCTTTTATCAAAATCAGAAATATCTTCAACTTTATTATATTTTATATCTTTAAAGATTTTTCTATTTTCTTCTGGAGTTTTTGTATTAAATTCTTTTGTAATTTGTTCATGAGTATAATCTTTCAATGCTCAAGCTAATTGTTCTAATAATCTATCATCTTTTATTACTTTTCATTTATATCAAGTCTCTTCTGCAATTTTTACTGCTGTATCATAAGCTCTAGAAAGAGGAGAAGATATAATTATATCAAACTTCATTCATTCTTCTTTTGCTTGTTTTCAAGCTTCTATTGCTTGTTTAATTCATTTGTCAGTTAAAGGAGAATCTACATCTCAAGGGTTCATTAATCAAGGAGTTACATTTCTTTCTGATTCACCATGTCTTACAAAATATACATTTCATTTATTAGGTTTAAATTTATCAATATTTGCATATGTTGTGAAGAAACTATAAGTATTCCAAAGAGGTAAAATTACTTTTTTAACTACTTCATTTACTTGATTTTCATTAAAACTTAGATTTCAACCTGATAAAAGGGGACTATTAATCATATAAAATCTTATCGCATCAGCTCAATATTTTTGAATTGTAGCTTTTGGATCAGGGTAGTTTTTATAAGATTTACTCATTTTTCTACCATCTGTTCAATTTACAACTCAAGTAGTAATTACATTTGTAAAACTATGAGTATCAAAAAGAGCAACTCATAAAACATGCATTACATAAAACCAAGCTCTTACTTGTCAGATATATTCTACAATAAAGTCTGCAGGGAAGGCTTTTTCCATTTTTTCTTTGTTTTCAAATGGGTAGTGATCTTGTGCATAAGGCATTGAACCAGATTCAACCCAACAATCAAGTACTTCAGGGATTCTTTTATATGTTAATCAGTTTTCTTTCCAAGTTATTTCATCTATATATGGTCTATGTAAATCAATAACTTTCATATTTGAAATTTCTTCAATTTCTTTAATACTTCAAAGTATTTTCATATCTTT
>CAZJHB010000238.1:0-2208 GCA_964545685.1 uncultured Candidatus Peribacteria bacterium
AATATATTTTACAGTTAATGTAAAAATATTAATATGTGTTTTAAAAAAGGGGAAGTAAATGAAAGTTTTTGTATCTATAATAGAAGCAAACGGAAAAAAATTATATAAAGGCAAAATTTCCGAAAATGATTCAAGATTCGTTTCTTCTAAGGATATAGAATTTTTATCTGGTTCAGTAGTAGGTTTTTTGGTAAAATTAAAAAGTATTTTACCAAAAAGTAAAAGATTAGTAACTTTAAATTTTGAAAGTTTGGTAAAAGATCCAGGAGAAAGAAAATTAAAAACTAATGAAAGATTAGAATTTACAGAATATATGTAAATCTATTTTTTCATTACTATAACATAGCCGTCAGTATTTACTGACGGTTTTATTTAAGGAAATTCTGAAAATAATGGTATTGGACTACACTCTACTCTACAATAACTTCTAATCCTTTTCCAAACTCCAATTCATTCATACCTTCAATATATCTTCCAATATTTTTTTGAAAATAAGCAGGTTTAGCTTCTTGGATTTTTCAAATTACATAGTATCAAATAGCCATCATAGTAGCAAGATTTGTATTCTCTGGTAGTGGAAAATTTATTTTATCTCAGATATAATAAAAATCTCATTCTCAAAATGAAATAGCTAGTTCATCTTTATTTGGATGAATAGTAACAGCATGATTAATTTGTTCAAATGAAAATACATCTCTAGCTATAAATCTTCAAAAAAGTTCAACAAATTTTATTTCAAACATTTTGTTAATTAAGGCAAATTTATCAGGAGTAACAACTAAATAAGCCTCATATTTTGAAAAATCTATATTTTTAAGAATAGGATTAATTTCTTCTTTTATAAAATTATGTATGTTTTTTGGATTTTCTCATGTTATAGCAAACATCCATCACATATATGTTGATGTATTATAAGTGTATGGTTCTCTATTTTTTGTAGTAATTACTGTATTTTCAGATCATATTAATAATTCTGTTGAACTATTTTTATTACAAGTTAAAAGTTTTGTTTTTATTCATTTTTCTTTAGCTTTTTTTGCAAAAATAAAAGCATGTTTTTCTCAAGAAGCAGAACAAATTATTAGTCAATCTATATCTTTTTGTAAGTAATCATCTATTTTTGTTTCATCACAAAATAAAGCATTTGTGTTGGAAAATATATTTCTAGCTGTAGTTATTGCATTACCAGAACCAGCAATTAAAGGTTTTTTAAACTCAGCTATATCTAGTTTCTTTGGAGGATTTTGTATAAATAATTCCAATGCTCACAAAACAACTTTATCTAAATTTGGAAGATTATCAGTTGTAAATGAGTTTAATAGTTCTAAAGCTTTCATTAAGTGTAAAGTTATAAATATATTGTAACTAATAATAATTCTAATTTTTAAAAAAGGAAATTTTTTATAAAAATTCTTTAGCTAATAGTAAAACTTATAAGTTGACTTTTGTTAATTTTAATGTATTATCTATATTGCAAATAGTAAATAATATTATTAATTTGTAATATAAAGGAGAAAAGAATGCAAATATTCGTAACAAAATTTGTTTTTTCAGAAGGAAAGTATAGAGCTTTTATACCAGAAAGGAAGTTAGAATTTTTCTGCTCTAGTTTAAAAGGTTTGATAGAAAAGATAAAGTCTTTTGTTCCTAAAATTATAGAAAAACAATTTGAGAATATATTTGTTTTTCAGGTTATGCAACAAGACTTAAAAATCCTTATTAGAGACAATGCTCTCTTTAGAGAGCATCTCTTGACTTACTGAGGAAAGGTTTGAAATGCTTACATATTTTATAAGTTAAGGAAAGTCCTTTCCTCCCTTTGAAAAAGGATTACATCTTAAAATTCTCCAAATTCCTTTGGTCCATCATTTAAAAAATCAATATTTTTTTATAGCTAATTTTGTATACTCTGAACAAGTAGGGTAATATTTACAATAACCAAAAGGATATTTGTTTTTTCACCACTTTGAATGATCAGGTGATAGATATTTTTGGTAAGAATTAATTAATGTAATTGATTTTTTACTACAATATTTACACATTTTTATTATTAATATTTATTATAATTTAATTTTTCTTTATTTATTTAAAAATAATTGATAAATAATTTGGAGAAAAATAAAAATATATGATATAATTTAAGTTAACAATTAAAATTATATTTATTTTATATGGAATACAAAATTTTTTATTACATGAGACATAAAT
>CAZJHB010000239.1:0-2204 GCA_964545685.1 uncultured Candidatus Peribacteria bacterium
ATCATCCACAGGTGGTTCCACTACATTTTTTCAATCATCATCAACTATTCACATATATGTCATTATTTTTTCCATATTTGCAAATCTACCAATTAATTTTTGTTTTTCAGATAAAACATCTTCTGTTAAATTTCAATTTTTAAACATTCATTTAATATCAGTTAAACTTAATTCTCAATTATAAGTTAACATTGCAGAAACAAGTCATGCAATATGAGGTGACGCCATACTAGTACCATTTAAATAAGAATAATAATTTCATGGATAAGCTGAAAAAATATTCATTCACGCAGCTGCAACATCTACTTCATCTCAATAATTTGAAAAATAAGCTCTAGTTAAATTTTTATCTACAGCAGAAACAGTTATAGCATTTCTACATCAAGCTGGTACATATTTAGAAGTATCCGCATTATTATTTCAAGCTGCAACAACAGTAATAGTTCATTTTGATAAAGCATAATCAATAGAACTACATATATAACTACTAGAAGGATTTCATCTTCCCCCTAAACTTAAATTAACTACTTTTACTCAATTATCAGCAGCATATCTAATTGCATTTCAAATATCATAAGAAGAACCAGAACCATCAGCTCATAATACCTTTAATCAAACTAAATCTACATTAGAATTTACTCAAAAAATACCTCAACCATTAACAACAGCTCATACAGTACCAGCTACATGTGTTCCATGATAATGATCATCCATAGGATCTCCATCATTATTTACAAAGTCATATCCATGAATATCATCAACAAGCCCATTACCATCGTCATCAATTCCATTTCATTCAATTTCTCAAGGATTTGAATAAATATTATCAGCTAAATCATAGTGATTATAATCAATTCAAGTATCAATAATTCATACTTTTAATTTTGATTGTGATGAAAGACCTTCTTGATATAAATTTGCTCACATTCTAGTAATTCCCCAAAGACTTGGAGTATGTTCTCAATCTAAATAAACTAATGATCAATTTCAAACAATACTTAATTTAATAGGTTTTATAACATTTAATTTCCCTATTTTTGAAGTTAAAATTCATGAATCCAAATTCTTAAAATATTTTTTTGCTAAACCAGAATTATATGGAATATTTAATTCATAAATATCACCATTTACATGACTAACTATAATATCACTTGATAATTCAGAAAGAGCATTTTTATTATCAACATTTACTATAACTCTATATGAAGATTTTTTTTCATTTTTAATAGATTTAACAAGCGCTTTATCTATATTAAAATTTTCGTTTCAACTTCAATAAAGTGGTTGAAGACCAACAGTAAGTAATAATATCACTAGCATAAAATATATAATTTTTTTCATAATTTTATTTATTAATAGATAATACTTTTATTATATAATTTTTGTAAATTTAATCAAATTTAGTAGTTTATTTATAATAAGATTTATATTAATATCAATTTTATTGATTACGATTTTAACATAAAATAATTTTTTATAATTATAAAATCAAAAAAAGGCTCCAAAGAGCCTTTTTTATTTCAAAGTATAAGAAAAAACAAATTTTATTTGCGAAAACCTCCTTGTTTTTCTTTTTCTTTTAACTGTTTTTCGGTTACTAATGCACGGGCCATTGCGACAAGTGTTTTAGATATAGCTTCATCCCAGTATGGTTCAACACCACTGCAAGAAGCAATAATACCACCATCTATCCATGAGCCCCAGTAGAAAGTATCCCCTACCTCACCTGCTAATTCAGGTGTCATCAACTGGACGATTCTAGTTGCCTGACCTGTACGAACAGTAATTTTGAATTTACTTTTGGCAATTCTATCATACTGATATTCCCATTCAATGATATTTCCAAAAGATTTACTTGCCAAAACATCACCATTTTTATTCCCAACCATAATATAAAGATCTCCACGACATACAACACCGTTTTTGATCAATGCATCAATCATTGGTAAAGCATTTGTAATTGCACGAGAAGCAATATCCTTATTAAATCTGCTTGACATAGTGTTTTAATCCTCCAATTTTAATTTAATTCAAAACAAATCGCTTATGTTTTATAATGTTTTTTTTATTTTTGTCAATCTATTGTTTTTTCTTTTTATAGTTTCCTCAAAATTTTATAAGGATTTGCTAGTTTTTCAAACAAACATAAATTTCATAAATTGAATCTATCAATTTTCTTTCTCAAAAAATCCCTAATTCATATT
>CAZJHB010000240.1:0-2185 GCA_964545685.1 uncultured Candidatus Peribacteria bacterium
ACACCAATCTATAATTCATTCATATCATTTTAAAATCTTTCAATCAGCCCTAAATTTCAAAAAAATATCATCAATTAATTTTTTATCATCATATGAAATAAATATCTGTTTTTCATTAAATTTTTCTTTTTTCTTAGCATTATTACAAATATCATACATTTTTTCACTCAATTTATACTTAACCCTTGGTCATTTTCATATTTTTACCAAAGTTCAATCCTCTACTAAAAATTTTAAATACTTATGTACAATAACTCTACTTTTTCACAATTTTTCAGAAATTTGAGTCGCTCATAAAATAGATTCTCAATCAAATAAATCTGTTACTTGTTTTAGTGATTTAAAATTATATTTCATAATAATATTTATAAAGTATATTATTATACTGTAAATACTTTACACTAAATAGTTTACAGTAAACTTTTTATAAGTATATCATATTTTGGTATATTATCAAAAGATATTTCTAATCTATTTTTATTTAAAATTCTCTCAAGGAACCTCTGTAAAATTATATTCGTAATTAAAAAATCAAAGATTTTTATTAAAAATTTGCAATTCATAAATAATATACTATAATATTTATGTACAACGACAAAAGAGTCTCCTAAAAGTGTTAGTGCTTCCGGACGGCTCTTTTATTTTTTTCTATATTTTATGAACTTTTTAACTCTATCTTGTCATAAATTCATTCAATATTTATCTTTTATAGATTTATATAAAGATGAATATTTATTATTTGGAAACAAAATCTTTTTAAGTCTATTTTTTTTAATAAGATATTTAACCAATTTAATATAATCACCATCTCCTGTAACCAAGATTATTTTATCAAAATTATCTTTTTCTAATAATCTATACATTATCTCATAAACTATATCAACATCAACATTTCATTTCTTTATTCATAACATATTTATATTATGCTCTCTAAATTCCAACAAAAATCAAGCTTTTTGCATTTTTTTATAAATTTTTTGATATTCATTATTAACAAATCATAAAAAAATATAAACTTCATTAACTTTAAATTTATCTTTAATATAAATTCTAAATCTCTTAAAATCTATTTGCCAATTTTCACGAATTGTTCAAAGATGCAAATTTTGTCAATCTATAAAAGCAATATTGTTTTCCATATTTATTCTTTATAAAATAAAAAGTTTATAAAGAATAAACACTAAAATTATTATATTCAAAAAACACAAATTTAAAAAACTAATTCAAAAATTTGCATTAAGGAAAGTCTGAAAAAGTTACACCTATAAAATGCAACTTTTTATTTATAATATTGATACAATAAAAACAATATTTTAAATAAAAAGTTGCATTTTGTATAAAAAACATGTATAATATTAATATTATTATAATATAATTTTATCAATATGGAGTATTTAGAATTTATTACATATATTAATTGAAAGTTTAAAAATATAACAGATAATAATAAAAAATTAAATTTTTTAAGAGAAGAATTACAAAAAAATATACTTTTTTCAATATATTCAAGAAAAAATAATTTATATTTTATGTGATGAACGAATTTAAGAATATGTTATAATTTAGATAGATTTTCTGAAGATTTAAATTTTGTTTTAGATAAACCTGATAAAAAATACAATATTGAAGATACAATGAAATGAATAACAGATGATTTTTTAAACAAAAATTGATTTCAATTAAAAATAAAGATAGGTAATGTAAAGACAGTACAAAAAGCATTAATAAAATTTTGATGAATTCTTTATGATACATGATTAAGTCCATTAAAAGAAGAAAATATTGTTATAAAATTTAAAGTTGATACAAATCCTTCTGATTGATCTGAATATTCAGAAGAAATAATAAAAACTACAAATTGAACTTGCTTAATAAAAAATCAAAATTTAAATACAACATTTTCATGAAAAATAGGTGCTTTATTATTAAGAGAGTATGTAAAATGAAGAGACTATTATGATATGTATTGGTATTTAAAAAATTATTCTCATAAAAAATTCAATTTAATTTATATACAAAAAGTTATTGAGCAATATAATGAAAATAATAAACAAAATAAAACTCTCAAAACAATAAAAATACCTAAAGATTATAAAGAAACATTAAATATGGTATTAGAAAAGTGAAGTGCCCCCCATTTAGTGGAATAAAAAAAGGGATTAATTATTATTAAGTAAAAGGTAAT
>CAZJHB010000241.1:0-2184 GCA_964545685.1 uncultured Candidatus Peribacteria bacterium
AAAATGATTTTTTTTGATTAATTAATAAATTATTTGAATTAGCTCTAAAAAATAATATAGATCCAAATTCAATATTTTTTGATGAAGAATTATATAATATCAATTGAGATATTAAAACTACTATAAATAGAATAAAAAGCAAAATATTAGAACTTACATAAATATACATTTACATTATGATTAAAAAAAATCAGGTATGAGAAACAATCATCTTATGGCATATTCAGATTGAGAAATAGCATTTTTTGAAGAAAAATCTTTAAAAAATGTAAAATATTTAAAATTTTGATCATATCCAATAAAAACATGAAGTTTAAACAGTAGACAAGTAATAGAAGCTATACAATATTTTACAAAAAAATGAGTAGAATGTTATATTTGATGAGGAATATTTGATTCTGCCAAAGATTATGATGATATAAAAAAAATAGCTCAAATACTTAAAACCTTATGAATAGAAACTATTGAAATTACAAACAGTGAAGATATTTTTATGGATCCAGTTTTTTTCAAAGAAACAATAAATATATTAAAATGAGAATTTGACAAAGTTTTGATTGAAATATGAACAAAACATAGAAGTAGATTCTGTAAAGATTATAAACAACGGGAAAAAGCAATTGAAAATGCAGTAAAAGCAGATGCAGATGAAATTATTATTGAATGATGAATTTGAAAAGTCTGAATTTATACCGAGGATTACAAGCTAAAAACATTATTATTAATTAATATTATAAAAAAGATTTATGAATTATGATATAAAGATAAATATATAGTTGAATCTTCTTTCCCATCTCATCAAGTAGATATCACACAAAAATTTTGAAAAAATATTACTTTATGAAATATTCGTTCTAGATTTTATGATTTTATTGATTCCTTAAGAACATGAATTCTTAATAACAAAGAATTAGCTAAAATAAAAGAAATTTATACTAAAGCATGAATAAATAATAATTTTAATATAAAAAACAATAATCAAAATAATAATAGTGTAGAAGATTTATTTCAATTAATTGAAATTTTATTTGAATTAGCAAAAGAATATAAAATAGATCCTAATTTGATCTTTTTTGATGAAAATTTTTATAATTTAGATGATAACATAGAAACAAATACAGATAAAATAAGAAATAAAATAATAAATTTATCTTTAAAATAATTAATACTTAAAAATAATATGAGAAACAACCACGTAATGGTTTATTCAGACCAAGATGTAGATTTACTTAGAGAAACAATAGAAAACGATAAAGGATTATGAAAAACTATAAAATATTTAAAGTTTTGATCATATCCAGTAGAGGTATGAGATTTCCATATAGAACAAATAAAAGAAGATATCAAAGAATTTACTAAAAAATGAATACAATGTTATATTTGATGATGAATTTTTAACTCTTTTTGAAATCATGAATACATAAAAAGAAAAGTAAAAGAAATTAAAAAAATATGAATAGAAACTGTTGAAATAACAAATAGTGAATGAAATCTTGAAAATCCAGTTTTTTTTGAAGAAGTTATGAATATATTAACTTGAGAATTTAATAAAGTTTTGATTGAAATATGAACAAAATATAGTGGTACTAATTTTTCATCAAACTACAAAGAATGGGAAAAAACTATATATAATGCGATAAAATCAAATGCAGATGATATTATAATTGAATGATCTGTTTGAAATGCATGAATTTATTCTAATATTTACAAAATAAAAACATTATTATTAATTAATATTATAAAAATAATTGAAGATTTAGGATATAAAGATAAATACATAATTGAATCCTCTATACCTTCTCATCAAATTGATATAACACAAAATTTTTGAGAAGATATTCAACTATGAAATATTCTCCCTAAATTTTTCAAATTTATAAATTCTATAAGATTAGGTAAAATAAGTAACAATGAACTAAATGAAATAAAGCAACTTTATATAAAATCATGGTTATATACGATTTTCGAACTAAAAGCTAATAACCAGAATAATAGTAGTAAAGAAGCAAATTTCAAATTAATTGAATATATATTAGATTTATGCGAACAAAATAATATAAATCCTAACTTAATTATTTTTGATAAAGATTTTTTTAATTTAGATTTAGGTGTTGAATTTAGTAGTATTATAATAAAACAAAGAATAGAAGAATTAGTTAAAGAAAAAAATTAAAATATATATAT
>CAZJHB010000242.1:0-2165 GCA_964545685.1 uncultured Candidatus Peribacteria bacterium
TTTCTAACATAGTTTTTAATTATTTATTAAATTATTATTTTAATAATTATATATAACAAATATAAAAAATCAAATTTTTAGTTTTATCTAAAGTTGCATTAAATATAAAAAAATGATATTATTTTAAATATTAATTTATAATTAAAAATTTTTATGAATATAAAAATTCCATTTAGTTTTAAAATTTATGTATTTTTAGTAAATTTGTTATTTTTAATTTGATTTATTATTATTGTAGATAGTATAATAAATATTTTATTTTTTATAGATTTTATATTTTTATTAATATTTAATTATTTTGTTTATCAAATATATAAATATAAAAATTGGGCAATAAATATTTTTATGTTTATTCTTATATTACATATATGTTATATTTTTTATTTACCTTTTTTTTGATTTAATTCATCTAATTTAGAATTAGTAAATATATTTTTCTTTATTTTTGCTTATACGGTTTTTCCGATTTGGGTATTAGTAAAACTATTTATTTTTAAAAGAAATATAAAAATATGAATAGATAAAGTAAATAAAAGATATATAACAAATAAAAAGCAATGATGACTATTTTTAAAAATACAAGCTTGAATAATTCTATTTTTATTAATTTTTAGATTTACATATTATGATTTCCCAAAAGATATTGAAGAAATTGATGATAGTTATTTTATAACAAAGTATGAAAACACAGATATTGCAGATGAAGAAAATATGTATTTCTTTTTTAAAGAATTTAATTTTGAAGCTTCACCAACTGAACATGAAAGTAGATATATAAAAGAAGATATTGTAGAATGTTTATATAAAGATAATTGTTATCCATGGGAATTTTATGAAGCAAAGTTGGAAAAATTAAATTGAAAGGAAATTGTAGATAATAATAAATATCAATTTCTGACAGATAAGGTAGAAATATTAAGTGTAAAAATAAAGTTAAAAAATACAGATATATTATATACATTTGAAGATATTTCATATATGGAAGGAATTATAAACGATTTGTCTAAAAGATCTTATTTTAAATATCCTTATTCATATGATGATTTAGAAACTTTAAATAAGGATTATGTTTCATATACTTGGATAATTCAATATTATAGAGAATTAAGGTATCAAATATTGTATTATTTAGAAAATGACCAAGAAGATAAAGCTATAGAATTAGTAAATAATATGCTTAAAATATGAAATACAATTATGAGTTGAGATTCAGAAGTTATTAATAAATTAGTTGGAATTAAATTATTAAGAATAATATATGAACATCTTGATATTCTTATTGATAATACTACTTTTACCTCTAAAAATAAAGTGATAATTAGAGAAACACTTTCAAAAGATATTGAGAAATCTTATTTAGATAATGGATTGAAAAATCAATATAAATATGTTAAATTATGAGCTATGGCTTTTCATAATTGAGTATATGAAATTTGATTTAATTATGATTATTCCAATAAAACGACTTTATTTAAACTTGATGAAGTTATTAAAATGAAGAAAGTTTATTATTATAATATTATAGAAAATCCACATGATGATATAGAAAGACTTCAAATAAATTATTTTAAATCAAATATAATTTGATATATATTACATAATTGATTAATTACAACTTATTCAAGTCAATATAAAAAATTAGAAGATTTAGAACAAAAGAGACAAGAGTTAGTTGAAAAACTTGAAAAAAATTAATTTTTAATTATTAATTCTATAAAATTAATTTTTAATATTTAAAAATCATAAAAAAGCTTAATTTTTATTATAAAATTATAGTTTTTTTTTATATAAGAGATTTAGTAATTAAAAAATTATCCCGTTAAATCGGGATAATTTTTTTTGCCTGTCCCGCTTAAGCGGGATTGCTCTCTACGGACGAACGACAAACCTAGCAGATTCATTACCATTACGATTACCTGTAGTATTGTTAGCCTGGTCTCCACAACCATAGTAACCTACTATACGAGCATAACGACCCCAATTAGTACCAGTGGTACCACCAATAGCTGAAGTCCATATCCATTCATTATTTGTATCATCACTTGATCAAGTATATTGTGTTCCAGCATCTGTTACTGCTCAAAATAATCATGCATCACAAGCTACTTGGTATTCTCATCTACTATTTCAAGTTAAGAAATCTCAATCATCATCATTTGCTGAAG
>CAZJHB010000243.1:0-2156 GCA_964545685.1 uncultured Candidatus Peribacteria bacterium
ATACTAACTTGAGTAAAACCAACTTGAAATGGAATGCATTTGTGAAATTATTTGTGAATGTTTAAGCCTTTTATTAATAATTCAAAATGAAAAGAAGCTTTTTTATTTATTCCTGATTTTCATTCTTTGACATCTGTTCATGATAAAGAAACAATGCAAAGAAATAAAAAAAGATTGTTGATTGAAGTTTTTTCTTTGTTACCTGAAGATACAAAAGTTATTGTTTTTGAGCAATCAAAAGTTACTAATATAAATAATGTAACATGGATAATTTCTAGTGTGACTCCTTATTCATTAATGCTTAGAGCTCATGCTTTTAAAGATTCAAAAGAGAAAAATTCTGATATAAATATGGCTGTTTTTAATTATCCAATATTAATGGCTGCTGATATTATAGCTTATGATACAGATTTGGTTCCTGTTTGAAAAGATCAAAAGCAACATATGGAGTTTGCACGTGATATAGCAGAAAATTTTAATAAGACTTATTGAAAAGAAGTCTTTAAATTACCAGAACCACATATAGAAGAATCTGTATGATTGATCCCTTGAACAGATTGAAGAAAAATGAGTAAATCTTATGATAATTTTATTTGAGTATTTGATGATGAAAAATTATTAAAGAAAAAAATAATGTGAATTGTAACTTGAAGTGAATCTCTTGAAGAAGCTAAAGACCCAGAGAAATGTAATGTATTTGCATTGATGAAGTTTTTTGCTTCAAAAGAAAAATTAGATGAAATTGCTGAAAAATATAGAGTAGGGAATTACTGATATGGACATGCAAAATTAGAATTATTAGAGATTTTGCTTGATTATTTTAAGGATGCTAGAGCTAGATTTAAAGAATATGAAAATAATTTTGAATTGATAGAAAAGAGACTTGAAAAGGGAAATAAAATTGCAAATGATATATTAGATAAAAAGTATGAGGAGATGATGGAAGTGATTGGGTTGGGATAACCTCACCCCTCTTTTTTGCTAAAGCTACAAAGAGCAGGCAAACCTCTCCTATAGGAGAGGGGGCTAGAACAAATTTAATTTATTTTTTTATATTATATAAAAAAACATGGAAAAAGATTATGTATTTTTGGAATCAACTATGAGTATTTGTAGTGAATGTTTGAAAAAAGTTGAAGCAAAAATTATTAGAAAAAAAGAGGGGATTTTTGTAAGAAAAAATTGTCCTGAACATTGAATTGTTGATGAATTAATGGAAGAAAATCCAAATTATTTTTTCAAAAAACAATTGTATTATAAACCTGCAAATAGGTCTGAAATACAAACAGAATATAAAAAATGATGTCCTCGGGATTGTTGACTTTGTCCTAATCATGAGCAACATACTTGTATTTGATTGATAGAAATTACAAATAAATGTAATTTATGATGTCCTACATGTTATGCAAATTCTTGAAAAGGAGATTTTTTAGACTTGCAAACAATAGAAAAAATGATGGATTTTTATCAAGAATCTGAATTTAATAAGGCTGAAATTTTACAAATTAGTTGATGAGAACCAACATTACATCCACAAATAATTGAAATTATTGCATTAGCAAAAAATAAAAAATTTCAATATGTTATGTTAAATACAAATTGAATTAAAATAGCTGAAGATGAAGATTTTGCTAAAAAACTTTGAGAATTAAGATGATGATTTGAAATATATCTTCAATTTGATGGATTAAGAGCTTCAACATATGAGCAATTAAGATGAAAAGATTTACTAGATATAAAATCAAAAGCTATATCAAATTTACAAAGATACAAATTACCTATTACATTGGTTTCAACAATATCTAAAGATATAAATGAAGATGAAGTATGAGAAATCCTTGAATTTTGATTAAAAGAAAAATATGTTCGTTGAATTAATTTTCAACCTGTAGCATTTTTTTGAAGAGGAAATTTTGATACAAAAAATAGAATAACTTTGACTTGAATAATGAATAGGTTAGAATCTCAATCAAATTGATTATTAAAATTTGATGATTTTATACCACTTCCTTGTGATCCAGATCGTGTTGCTTTGGTTTATTTGTTTAATAAGAGAAATAAATGGATTCCTATTTTATGAAAAGTAAATGTTTCTGATAATCTTGATATTATAAAAAATACTTTTGCTTTTAATTTGGATGATGTTATTGAGAAGA
>CAZJHB010000244.1:0-2151 GCA_964545685.1 uncultured Candidatus Peribacteria bacterium
AAAATTTGAATGAATAGAAAAAAAATGAAGAAAAAATTTTTGTTTAAAAACAATAGATACTTTTAGAACGGAACTTTTTCGCATTCCTGCTAGAGTAGTTAAATTATGAAGAAAATTTTTATTCAGATTTGAAGCAACTTTTTGATGAAAAGATCTTTATATTAGTATAATGGCAAAAATAAATAGTTTTCCTAAATTAGAAATTAGCCTATAATTTTATTAAATCCTCTATTTAAAGGTAAGAATTAAGTGTTTTACCTAGTATCAATGTGCATAAACTAAGAAAAAGTCTTAAAAAATAGTTATTTTTAAGATTTTTTTATAATATTTTAATTTTAAATATTGACATTATATTAAATAGTAATTCTAAATTACTTTTTAATCGTGTTGATGGGATTTTTGGGTTATAAATTAAATAGGTAAAAAATTGTTATCATGAGTAATTTCTAAGCAATATCAATATTCATCTTCTCATAGAATTTTTAATTTAAGACTATGTTCTTCTAATAATTCTTCAAGATAATCTAGATGTATGCGTATCCATTTAAAAGATTCACTAACTTTTCAATCATATTCAATACACATTTTTCAGATAAAATATTTTTCTTCTGATTTTTTAAAAGTACATAGTATTTTTCAGTTAATTTTCAATAATCATTTAAGTATATCAAGAAGTTTATGAGTTCATTCAATATCTCATCATATTGATAAATTATTTCAAATCAAATTAATAATATCATATTTTTTATTTGAATTATAATTCATTATATTTCATACTTTTGCATATTTATGTCATCTTTCTTTTGCGACTTGAATATTTTTTTCAGATACATCTATTGCATCTACTTAATCAGCTTTCTCTTCTAAAGTTGGAAGATAAGATCAAGAAGCACATCAAATATCTAAGAGTTTTCATCATTTTTTATATAAAAAAATAAAGAGTATTTATTAGTTTGCTTTTATAAACAAGGTATCACCGGCTTTAGAATTATAATTGAATCCAATATCTATTTTTTGTTCAATCTTTAGTTAATCTCTCAAAAATTCATCAATTCTTTTTTATCACTTTTCTAGATCAAATATTATTTATATCACAAGTTATTAATACTTTTTTTAATCATAATTTTCTAGCCTCAATTAGTCATAATTCAAGCATTTTTGTTGCATATCATTTTTTTCTAAATTTTGGTGCTATTCAGTATCAAATATGTCATCAGTCTTCAATCAAATTTGGATGTTCAATTGTATGCCTAATTTGTAAACTTCATAAAATATCATTGTTTTTTATTAGAAAAAAAAGATGTGAATTAACTCAGTTTTCATTATTAGTTTTATCATTTTTTATTGTACTAAGAAAATTTTTATAATTGTCTCAAAAAAAGAATCTCATAGGAGAAGTTGGTATAGATTCTTTTTCACCCCATTCTTTAATAACTTTATTATATTGTTTTTTATGTTTTTCACTCGGAAATTCTAATTTTAATTCCATATAAGATAATTTAGTTGAAATATTTTAATAGATTTTATATAATAAATCTAAAAAATCAATTCAGGATTTCTCATTTTTGCTATTTAATCAATATCGGGTTCATATGTTCTTCAATAAACTTCATTATATTATTATTAATAATTCTGTACAACATAAATAACTCAATTTAATTGTTTTTTTATATTCAATATAAGATATTCCCAAAAATTCACAAAATATATTATACCATCTACGATTTTTGTTATATATTATTTTACATTTAAATAAAAAACTATATACTATAAGAACTTATTTATTAATTAATTCTTATGAAAAAATATTTAGTATTTATTGTTTTTATTCTAATTACTACATCTTGTTCTTTAAAATTAAATGACGATTGAGTTGATATAGATGCTTGAGACTTATGAAGTGTAAAATTAAATGATGATTGAGTTAATATTGATGGTTGAGAAGCATGAAGTATAGAGCTAAATGATGATTGAGTTGATAAAAGTAGTATTGAATTAAGTTTTTCAAAAATTAATGAGATTTGAGAACAGTTGTTGAGTGAAATGTCTGATGAACAATTAGAATTAGTTAATGAATTATCAGGAAAAAAAGTTTCAGAAATTTGAGGTCAATTACTAAGTGAAATGTCGGTTGAACAATTGACATTAATA
>CAZJHB010000245.1:0-2149 GCA_964545685.1 uncultured Candidatus Peribacteria bacterium
TTTAGCTCATTTATCTTCATTTATAGCAATAGAGCTTTCTAATAAAGTAATTATTTTTATTTTTTCCATATTTTATATTGAGAAAGTAAATGAAATATAAGTTCACTTAATTTCGTTATCTAATTTATTATATTCTAAATCTATTGAATCATTATCAAGTATATCACATATTTTATTAAACTTCAATTTAATAAATTCTTTTCAAGTAGCTATATTTAAATAAGCTCATTTATTATATAAAAATTCTGATAATTGATATAATCATAATCATCATATACCTACTCACTTTGTTGAAAATCTTGTACATACACAGATTATAATAAAAAATACTTTAAATCAAAACTTTTTTTCTATATATTCCTTAAATTCTTTTTTAATAAACTTATTATAAATTGAGTTAATAAAGTCAATATCCGTTGTTTTTATTCAATTTCAATCATCATAAATACTAATATCATATTTTCAGATAACAGGATAATATTGTCCCATAATATATATTTTATTTGTATTTCAATGATTTATAGAATTATTATGCAATTCTCAAAGAAATCTCATAATTACATTTTCTACATCTATATCAAAATGTTTTCTATCCATTAATTTTAAAAAATGTAATTCCAATTCTTCAATACTAGATACTTTACAAAAAGGGATAACAACACTTTCTTTTAATTTATCATAATTTATTTCTTGATTTTCTATAAAATCACATAATCAACATTTTGTTATAAAATTTATAAAATTGGGTGCTCAATGTAAAGTTATATTCTTATTTTTTAAATTCAATAAATCTAAATGATATCATAACAAAACTAATACTTTTCAAGGTATAAATCCTGTTTTAACTTGTACTTTTATATTATTATAATTATATAATTCTAAAGAGGATATATTATAAAAAGCATTATTTATATTATTAATTCATGTATAACAGTCATGTATATTACATCAATCAAATTCAATATTTAAAAAGTTCATAAATTTATTTTTATATGTATTTTAATTATATTAATGTTTTTTATATAAATAACTAATTTTTATT
Organism: uncultured Candidatus Peribacteria bacterium; assembly: GCA_964545685.1. Taxonomy (GTDB): domain Bacteria; phylum Patescibacteriota; class Gracilibacteria; order BD1-5; family UBA6164; genus CAZJHB01. Next base: position 1,043 of record CAZJHB010000245.1, read on the forward strand.
TGTAAGAGATATAGATTTTTGAATACATAAGGATTGAAAAGAAAAAAGTAATATTTTAAAAGAATAATTTAATTATTTATTTCTTCAATAAAGTGTTCAATTTTCTACTAACAAAGTCCACCATTACTTATATTAAACTAAAACTTAAGAAAAATCTTAAGTTTTTTTTGTTATTTAAAAAAAATTATTATAATAAAATTATATTTACAAATTATCAAATAATTATGCCAAAAACAATAGATTGAAAAAAATATTATACAATTAAAGAGTCTTCTGATATTCTAGATAAAAATATAGAAAAATCAGCTGATTTATTAATTTGAGAATTAAGAGAAAAAAGAGAAATAAATAATAATTATATAATGAATGTATAATATTATTATATCAGAAAAAGTTCATAATTTAATAAATGATTTTATTATTTGATATAGAAAAACATTTTTAAATTTATTTGATGATACTTGAATTGAGGATGAATTATTAATTAGAGAAATTTATATAAAATCATCAAAAGAATTTAAAAATAAAATTTATAAAAATATAGAAAATTATCTAATTACAAATAAAATTTTATGAAATCAAATAATCAAAAATAATTTTTATTTAGTAACTATTCCTGTAAATAATTTTAGATTATTTATAACTTATAAAGAAAATACTATTAACAAAGAAAGATATATTGAGAATATTGAATTTTATAAAAAATAAAAATCTATTTATCTACTAGAGTGTTCAAATTTCTACCAATAAACTCCACCACTACTTTTTTTAAGCCAAAACTAAAATAATATTTTGATTATTCTATTTTTTTTGTATTATATTGATGATTTTTATATACTAACAAATTAATTATGTTTTTATTACTTTCTTCATTATCATTATATTGAATTGCCTGATTTGTATTAACAATATTAATTGATGCTTTTATTATTAAATTATTTACAAAAAAAATAAACACAAAATTTTCTAAAATTTTTTCAGAAATATCATTTGTTAAAATACCTACAATTATTATAGCATTACTTTTTGGATGAATTATATGAAATATAGTATGAATAATATTGTGATTAATAAATATAACTAACCAACTATACCATTCAGTAATTG
>CAZJHB010000246.1:0-2140 GCA_964545685.1 uncultured Candidatus Peribacteria bacterium
GAGATACAAAGAATGCAGTAGAAGAAATATGTTCTGCTGATTCTATAATAAATCAAATAGAAGAAGAACATAGCATAAGAGTTGTCATAAACGATTTTGATAAATCAATAATATTATATAATAATAATGAATTAGAAATTTGAGGAATTTCAGTATGAACATATGAAGATGGAGATATATTTTTTGATCCTCATCTTGTTTTTGAATTACTTGAGGAATATAGATGATTATGAATAGGACAAAAACTATTAGATTTGTATGAAAAATCATTTTGATTACCAGAAGAAGAATATACAAATGTTCCTAGTATGATAAAAATTTATCTAAAAAACTGATATATAATAGCAGAAAAATTAGTAAGTTGAATGAATTTATCTACAGAATTTACTGAAGAAGATGAGAAAAAAATAGACAAAATTCTTAACGATGCAAAAAATTGAAACGAAGAAGAAAAATTAAATTATACTATTAAATTGGTAAGAGAAAATTAATTTATTATGTATAAATATTAAATATTTTTTAACTTATCCATATCAATTTCTAACAAAGAATTTAAAACTAAATTTGCTCTTGAATGATCTTGAGGTGGAGTATTTAGATTTATTATTCATATACATTTACAATTAGCATCAATTGCTGCGTCTATACCATTTTTTGCATCTTCTAGGACTAAACATTCTTCTGGTTTTAATCATAGTTTTTGGGCTGCAACAGTATATGTCTCTGGATGTGGCTTTCAGATATTTACATCATCTCAAGATACAATTACATCGTAATATTCTGCTATATCAAATCTTTCTAAAACCAACTCTATATAATTTTTAGCTCATGATGATGCTAATGCAATTTTGAGATTATTATCTTTGAATAATTTTAAAGATTCAATTAATCAAGGCATTGCTTCTAAATTATCCTTAATTAAATCTAAAAATATTTCATTTCTTTTTTGATAAAAAATATCTAAATTTACATCTATATTTAATTCTTTAATTATCATTTCACATATATCTATTACTCTCATTCATATATATCAAGCTCTTGTTTCTTCTGACAATTCAAAAAAATTATGATTATAATTTAATAATAATTTTTCCCATGCCATTGCATGTATTGGATCAGAATTAACCATTAAATCATCCATATCATAAATTACTGCTTTTATCATAAGTTTAATTTTAAAAATAAATCATACTAATATTAATCATAATAATTTTATATTCAAGAAATATTTTTAAATAATTTTATAGACTTTTTTGCTATTTATGAAAATACAATTAATATATAAAAAATAATTTTAATATATAATTTTAATAATATGTTTAATAAAATTAAGAAAAAAATTAAAATTGCAAAAATAAGTTGAATAATTGTTGTATTATTATTTATATTTATGATTATAAGTAATATATATTTAAATTATAAATTAATTAAACTTGAAAATAAAATTGAAAAATTAGAAAAATAACTTTATAAAAAAATGAAAAAAAAATTAATAACATTAATATTATTTTTTTGTTATATATCTATATTTTCTATAAATAATATATATGCAGAAAGTGAATATAAACTAACTTTAAATGACAACAATTTAATAGAAAATTTTTGTTTACAAATCAAAGATATAATTCAAGAAAAATGAATTTTATACAAAGATAGATTAACTTATAGAATAGATAATATATTAGAAAATTACACATTAACAAATCGTATAGAAAAGATTCTTGAAGAAATAAATAATAAAATAAAAAATATTGAAGTACATTCAGAAGAATTAATTGATAATAATAGTGAAAATTATCTAAGTGAATTCAATATTGATTTAAATAAAGTAAAATCAACTTGGATTTGATGGTATAATAAAGAAAGAAACTCTCTAGGAAAATATAATTATGAATATAATAATTTACTTGAAAAAACAGCAATTGAGTGGTCAAATTTTTCAAAAGAAAAATGAGAAATAAGTCATAAAAGAAACAATAATGATTCATATTATGATTATAATAAAATAACTAGTTGGTTTTGAGAAAGATGAGTTGTTTGTAAAAACATATACAAAATAACTCATACTGAAAACATTTGACATTGAAGTTTTTATTGTAATGATTGAGAATGCACAGATGAATTTATTACTTGAATTGAA
>CAZJHB010000247.1:0-2136 GCA_964545685.1 uncultured Candidatus Peribacteria bacterium
ATAATAGTTTGTAAGGTAGGGGATCAATATCTGTAATTCATGAAGTAAAAGCCATTAAACTTCAAGCTGCTGATCATCTTCATGGTCATACAGGAATGTTTTGTGCTCTAGCCCAATTAATATAATCTGCTACTATTAAAAAATAAGCATCAAATCACATTTCATGTACTACAACAAGTTCATATTCTAATCTTTCAATCTTGTCTTGTATATCTTGTGAAAAGTTATTAATTATTTCTTTTTTTTCTTCGGAATAATATGTAATAGAAAGGTCTTTTAATTCTTGAGGAGAAGTTTCTGTTAATTTTTTTTGTAAGCTTGGTTTATCTAATTTTTGAATTAATTTGAAAATAGTTTCTTTTGGAATTCAGTAATCATATCTCCAATTTAATCATTCAAAAGCTAGGTATCTAAGATACCATTCATCAGAATTAATATTTTTTAATCATTTTTGTCATTTTTGGAATTTAATAGCTTCTTCATATATTTTTTGATGTTCATCTGGTAATTCAAAAGTAGGTATCAATATTCATCATGTTTCAATTTCCATATTTACCATTTGAGCAATTTTATTTGTGTTTTCTAATGCTTCTGGTATAAATCAAAATAGAGTTTGCATTTCTTCTTCTGTTAAAAATGAAAAATCTCAATTAATTAATGTTGGTCTATCTGGATTTTCTAATTCATGTCAAGTTCATAGAGCCATTATTACGTCTTGAGTTTTTTTATCTTCTTTGTCTATATAATAACAATTATTTGTTGCTACTACTTGTAAATCATATTTTTTTGATAATTCTATTAATGTATCTGTTATTAATTGTTGTTTAGGAATATCATCGTGATATATTAATTCTAGGAAATAATTTTCTTCTCAAAAAAGTTCTTGATATTTTTTGATTCTATTATAAATTTGTTCATCTGATTTTCAAGCCAATATATAATATGGTATTTCTCATGAAATTGGTCATGATAGACAAATTATATCTTCGCTAAACTCCTTGATGTCCTCAAACATAATTTTTGCTTTTGTTCAAGTTTTTTCTAAGTTTGATTTTGATATAAGTTGTAGAATATTTCTATATCATTTTAAAGATTTTGCAAGTAGTACTAATTTGTGATCAATTTTTGGATCAAGTGAAGATTCTACAAGAATTTCTACTCACATTATAGGAGTAATTCCTTGAGCTTTTGCTTCTTTGTATAATTCATGACAACCATGAACGTTAAAACTGTCTGTTATTGCTACAGCATTCATTCATAAATCTTTTGCTTTTGCTACATAGTCTTTTGGTTTTGGTAATCATTCTAAAATGGAATAATGAGAGTGGTTGTGTAAGTGTATAAACATATAATATTAATCAAAAAAATTTATAAAATAAAAATCACTGATTTTTATTTTATGAATTTTTTTTTAAATATCTAGAGGAAATTAATTTTTGGTGTTTTTTTATATTGATAATATATTATTTAAATAATATAAATTAAAACTCCACAAAAAGGTATTAAAACTCCATAAAATAATTTGTAAAAACTATAAAAAATGTTATAATAACTTTAGTTTCGCACTTCCCACACTAATAAATGAAGTGTAGAAACCAGTCTCATAGGCTATATTTAATATAGATTTATGAAATAAAGTAAAAAAACTTTGTCGTTATTGTAATTTTACAATAACAAAAAAACACTCATTGCCGTGAGTGTTTTTTTGTTGTTTATAGTCCAAATATTATCTTGATAATATCATAGACTAAACTTGCTAATATAGAGGTTAACAAGTTAATCAATATATCCATAAAATGGTAATGATTAAGAAATAAAGTAAGTAGTAACTTTGTCATTACTACACTTTAGCCTAAAAAGTCGAAAGCTTAATTATTATATGTATTTTTTAATTTTAAAAATTTTTTATATAAAATAAATTATAAAAATACTTATTTATAATTTTTCTTATTATAAAAAAGTACTTTCTCCTTTTTTAACAAAAAACAATAAGCCTTTCTTGAAATATATTAAAAATCATTATAATTTATTAATAAAATAATATTTAAACATAAAAAATATGAAATTGTCTAGTAAGCAAATAAGAGAAAAATATTTGAAATTTATGGAAGAAAGATGACATAAAATAGTGCCATC
>CAZJHB010000248.1:0-2135 GCA_964545685.1 uncultured Candidatus Peribacteria bacterium
ATTCAAAAAATAGGAAATTTTTCAGCTATTCCTCTTAAAAAATCTTTAAAATGTTTTCATAAATTAAATGGTAATTTATCAACTCAATCAGCTACATAATTTCAAAATTCTTTTCATGTATTAATCTTTATTGCTAAATCTTCTGTTTGTTTCTTTATATCATTAAATATCTGTTCATCATCTTTATTTTCTCAATTAACAGTATAAAATACATCATTCAAAAATTTAAATTCTTTTTTATTATCCTTTTTTTCTTTATTGATTTGTTCAATTTTAATATCTATTTTTTTTAACTCTCATTCAAGACCAAAAGATTTACATACATTTGAAAATTTTTCTAATACTTCACTTATCTCTGTTGTCTTTTCTTCTTTTTCACTTGTTTTTTCTCCTGCTTTTTTATCATCTTTTTTTATTAATTTCCATTCATGAAGTAAATCACGTATAGGAGTTATTAAATCTGAAACAATTGAATCAATAGCACTACTTATTTTTAATTTACTTTGAATTTCTCATAACATTACAAGTTTTACATTATCTTTTTCAACATCTGTAAAATTTCAATCTAATTTAGCATCAATATAAGATCAAACTAAATCTAAAAAATCTTTCATTATTTCATTATCTTCAAAACCATTTTCTAAAGAATCAAATCAATAAGAACTTTTTTCAGAATGTTCTATTGAATCTTTAAAAACTGATAATTGGCTTATAACATCTTGAGTAAGATTAGTAGTTATATAATTTTTTACTTCTGTTAATCAAGGTTCATCTAATCAATTCATCATTTCATTTATTTTATCTATTTCTACTTGATTAAAACCGTTTTCTTTAGAAGTATTAATTTCAGATATAACAGTATCTTTACTTGGTTTATTACTTAATGTCATAATTTTATATTATTTTATATTATATATTTTCTTTATTATTTTATCATAAAAAAATATATATAACAAATATTTATATAAATTTAACCTATTTTTTGACATAATATTAATTTATATATAATACCATAACTTAGAATTAAAAATAAAATATAAAAATGAAACTATCAGACTTCAACTATAATCTTCCAAAAGAACTAATAGCTCAAACTCCAATAGAACCAAGAGATCATTCTAGATTACTAAAGCTAGATAAAACAACATGAGAAGTAACAGAAAACAAATTCTACTCAATACTTGATGAATTAACTAAAAATGATGTATTAGTTATTAATAAAACAAAGGTAATTAATGCTAGATTACATTGAAAAATTGAATCTTGAAAAACAGTAGAAATTTTTCTTCACAAACAAATAAACAATAATACTTGGGATTGTCTAGTATTTCCTTGAAAAAAATTAAAGCCTTGAAAAAAAGTATCATTTTTTCTTCCTCCCATTGGGGGAAAGTACCCAAAGGTGAATGGGGGGCCAATATTAGAAGGGGTTATTATAAGTATTTCAGACAAATGAAGAATAGTAGAATTCAACAAATGATGAATCGAATTTTTAAAAATTGTAGAAAAACTTTGAGAAGTACCATTACCTCCATATATAAAAGAAAAACTTGAAAATAGTGATAGATATCAAACTGTATTCAATGAAATTTCATGAAGTGTAGCTGCTCCAACAGCTTGACTACACTTTACTCCAGAATTATTAGAAAAATTAAAAGAAAAAGGCGTAAAAATTGAAAAAGTTTTATTACACGTATGACTATGAACATTTGCTTGAGTTGAAACAGATGATATAACTGAACATAAAATGCATTCTGAATATATAGAACTTGAAAAAGATACAGCAAAAAGATTAAATAACTATAAAGTAAACTGAAAAAGAATTATAGCAGTATGAACAACCTCTATTAGAGTACTTGAAAGTTTTACTCAAAATAATTGAAAAATAAATCACTGAAACAAAGAAACAAATATATTCATTTATCCTTGATACAAATGGAAATTTGTAGATGCTATGATTACAAATTTTCATTTACCTAAATCTACACTACTTATGTTAGTTTCTAGCTTTGCATGAAAAGAAAATATAGATAATGCATACCAATATGCAATAGATAACAAATTCAGATTTTTTTCATTTTGAGATGCTATGTTTATAAGGTAATACATTTACCTCTCTCTTGAATTCTCTTCCC
>CAZJHB010000249.1:0-2131 GCA_964545685.1 uncultured Candidatus Peribacteria bacterium
TATTTTATTTTTTTTGATAGCTTATTTTTTATGAGAAGATTTAAAAGAAGTTATTTTTAATTTAATTATGAAAAAAAGTTTATGATCTTATTTACTTAGTATATTATTTTATATAACATTAAGTATATTTTATCTATTTCTTTTTTATAGATATCTTCTGCTAGCAAAATTTTATTTAAGTTATCTTAATAAAGAAGAGAGAAAAATAAAAAATAATTATTATTTGGATTTTAAAAAAATAAAAAGATATTTGGTTTTGAGTTTTATTATTTTTTGAGTTATTTTTCTTTTATTTATAATTTATGTTTTAATTTTTGTAATTTTATTTTTTCTTTTTGGTAAATTTGAAGGAATTGAAAAACTTTTAGTTACTTGAGATGCAAACTGGTTTTCTATTATTACTTTAATTATAACAATAATTTGAATTTTTTCTTTAATATATTTAGTTTATAAATTGATTTTTTCTTATTTTTTCTTAATTGAAGATAAAGAGAATAATTTAAAAATTTTAGATTGTATTAAAAAATCTATAAAGAAAACAAAGTGAGTTAAAAAATTTATTAAGTTTATTATTTTAACTATTTTATTTGTTTCTATTCTTATTCCATCAACTATACTTGTTAATTTATATAAAAAAAATATAAATGATATAAGTATTTATGCTACTTATGAATATTGAATTACAGAAGAAGAACAAAAAGAAATTATATCTAGTGGGTTTATTAATTCAATTGATATAAATACTTTACAATTAAAATATTCTGAATATTCAATAGAGCAGTTAGAAAATATAGTAAAAAAGTATCAAATAAATATAATTGTTGTTAAATTAATTAATTTTATTTTGTTTTTTTGATTATATACAATGATTTTAACTTCTTTTTATAAAAGAGAAATATTAGATAAATAATTTTTACTATGAAAATATTAATTTTTTGAGATGTATATTGAAGAATTTGAAGAAAAGCTTTGATTGAGCAGTTACCAATTTTACAAGAAAAATATAATCCAGATTTTACTATTGCTAATGTTGATAATGTAACATCTGGTCGATGAGCAGTTCTAAAACATATTCAAGATTTGAATGAGGTTTGAGTTGATTTAATGACTACTTGAGATCATATTATGGATAATTATGATTCAATTTCCGAATTATTAGAAAAAGATAATAGTATTTTTATTAGACCTATTAATTTTGGTGAATCAGAATTTTATAAAATAAAATGATCTTGATATACTATAAAAGAAAAAAATTGAAAGAGACTTTTGCTTATACATGCTATGTGACAAGTATTTACAAAATTTAGAATAGAGAATCCTTTTTTAAAAATAAATGATTTACTTTTAAAATTAAAAGATGAGAAATTTGATTGAATTGTAGTGGATTTTCATAAAGAAGCTACATCTGAGTGATACTGATTAGCAAAATTTTTAGATTGAAAAGTAAGTTTAGTTTATTGAACTCATACTCATGTGCAAACAAATGATGAACAAATTTCAGATAAATGAACTTGATTAATTTCAGATGTGTGAATGAATTGAGCTTTTGATTCTATAATTTGAGCTGACTTTGAAAGTGTTAAAAATACATTTTTAACAGGAGTAAATGTTTGAAGAATAAAACAATCATTAGATAAAAATTATATAATTAATTGAATTTATGTTGAGATAGGAAAAGATAAAAAATGTGAAAAAATTGAGAAGATTAGGATAAAATGAAAATTATAATTATTAAAATAAAAAAATATGAAAAAGAGATTTTTACTTTTAGTGATATTTATTACTTTTATTATTAGTAGTATATCTTTTGTTTTAGTGATAAATTATTTAGACCCTTATGAATATATTTTATTAGCATTTTTAATTTTAATTATTAGTTTTATTTTATGAGTTTCATCTTTTTTTACTTTGATTTTATATTTTTTTAAAAAAGTATATTTTAGATGAAATGTATACGTTGATACAATATTATCAAGTTTTAGACAAAGTTTTTTTATTAGTTTATTTTTTATAGGACTTGTAGTTTTTAACTATATGTGAGTTTGAATTCTTTTAATGGTTTTTTTATTATTTGTATTTTTGTTATTTATTGAATTATTAATTCAAAATTTAACTTCTTAATTTAATTTTT
>CAZJHB010000250.1:0-2130 GCA_964545685.1 uncultured Candidatus Peribacteria bacterium
TCACCAGATAGAGAAGATATAGTTTATTGCCAAAATTGTTATGATAAAGAGATGTTTTAACCCCTTCCCCTTCACTACGTTTCGGGTATTCCCCTTAAAAAGGGGGAAAATAATATAATTGAAAGATATATTTTTCCCCTTTTTAAGGGGAATACCCGAGGTACGAGGGGAAGGGGTTAAAATCTTAACTTAATGGTATTGCTTCTCAAGGGGAGTACCCGAAGGGGGAGGGGGTGGAAACTTATTATTAATATTTGCTAAATTATTTAAAAATAATAAAATACTATAAGATATAATTTATAGTATTTTATTTTTATGCAAGAAAAAATAGTAGAAACAAAAAATTGTAAACAATGTAATATTCAATTTAATATTACAGATAAAGATTTAGAATTTTATAGAAAAATATCTCCTAAAATTTGATGAGAAATTTTTGAAATACCTGCTCCAAGTTTATGTCCTGAATGTAGATTACAAAGAAGACTTTCTTGGAGAAATATTAGAAATTTATATAGAGCAAAATCTAGTTTATCTTGAAAAGAAATAATTTGAATGTATAAGCCAGATTCTTGATATCCTATAAATGATACAGAAGAATGGTGGAGTGATAATTGGGATGAATTGGCATTTGGATTGGATTATGATTTTGATAAAAGTTTTTTTGAACAATTTGAAGAATTAATGTTTAGAGCACCAATGCCTTCTAATTCTTTGACTTTATCAACTATTGAAAAATCAAATTATATAAATTGAGCTACTAGTATAAAAAATTGATATTTATCATTTAATATGTTTCAATGTGATTGAATATTTTATTCAGAAGGAGCATATTATTGTAATAATATTTTTGATTGTTATTCTGTTGATAATGTTGAAAATTCTTATGAATGTGTTAATTGTAAAAATCTAACAACTTGCTTTTTTTCATTAAATCTTAGTGATTCAAGTAATTGTTATTATTGCTTTGATTCTTCTGAATTAAAAGAATGTATTTGATGTGTTAACCTTTATAATAAATCATATTGTATTTTTAATAAACAATATTCAAAACAAGACTATATTGTAAAAAAACAAGAATTACTTGAAAAATTATCTTTATTAAAGGAATTATCATTTAAATTTTATAATAATCAAATAAAAAGAGAAAACTTTAATATAAATGCTGAAAATTGTGTATGAGAATATATTATAAATTCAAACAAATGTGTTGATTCATATAATATTGTAGATTCTGAAAATTTAAAATATTGTTATTTTATAAAAAATTGATGATATGATTCTTATGATTTATCACTTTTTTGAAATAATACTACTAATTGTTATGAAATTTGTATAGTATGAAATAATGCAAATAATTGTATTTTTTGTTTTTGAATTTTTTGAGATGTAAAAAATTTAATTTATTGTATTCAATGTAATAATTGATGTCATGATTGTTTTTGATGTATAGGTTTAAAAAATAAAAGTTATTGCATTTTTAATAAGCAATATACCAAAGAAGAATATGAAGAATTAGTACCGAAAATTATAAAACAAATGAAAAATGAAGCTGAGTGGTGAGAATTTTTTCCTGCTAGTATATCTTATTTTTGATATAACGAATCTACAGCAATTCAACATTTTCCATTAAACCAAAAAAGTGCACTTAAATCTTGATTCAAATGGTCTGATTATGAAGCTCCATTTCCAAAAGTGAAAAAAATAATACCAGCAAATGCATTACCAAATAATATAAATGATATACCAGATGATATATTAAATCGGGCAATAGAATGTGAAATAACAAAAAAGCCTTTTAGAATAATTTCACAAGAATTAGAATTTTATAGAAAATATAATTTAACAATTCCTAAAAGGCACCCAGATCAGAGATTTTTTGATAGATTTGCATTGGTGAATTGAATAAAAAATTATGAAAGAAAATGTGAAAAATGTTGAAAAGATATTGTAACAACATATTCATCAGAAAGAGAAGATATTGTTTATTGCCAAAATTGTTATGATAAAGAGGTGTATTAATTAAGTATTATAATTTTGGTCACGCTTTAGCGATGATGGAGATTGTTATTATAAGGAAGTTTATATGTTGTAAAAAATATAAAAAATGTTGCATTTTCTGCAACATTTTTT
>CAZJHB010000251.1:0-2107 GCA_964545685.1 uncultured Candidatus Peribacteria bacterium
CACAAAAATGAATAGAAAGTTTAACTTGATACTTTGATATTTTTATAAGTAATCCAAGAGAAATATTAAAATTTGAATATAATTTTAGACCTAGAAATGTAGTTTTTGAAGGTATACCTATAACATGAAAGATAGATAAGATTGAAAAGATAACTTTAAATCTAACCCCTCCCCCTTCGGGGACTCCCCTTGAAAAGGGGAGAAATATAATAGAGGATGTAGCTTTAGTTGATTATAAAACATGAAGTACAAAGAGTGAGAATGTAATAAAATGAGTTGATAGATATGGTAATAAAAAAGAAAGCTTTAAAGAAGGGAAATACTATAGGCAATTACTTTTTTATAAATTATTAGCTGAAAATGATAGTGATTTTTATACTAAGTATAATATAAAAGAATTGGCTTTAGATTTTGTAGAATGAAAAAATTGAAAATATAAATATCAAGCTATTGAAATAAATGAAGAAGATTATGAAAATTTTAAAGAATTATTAAAAGAAAGTCGGACAAAAATTAATGATATTAATTTTTGGAGGGAAGTATTGAAGAGTTAAACTCGCCCCTTTCATAAATCAAAACCTCCCCCTAACCCCCTCCTTAGTAAGGAGGGGGAAGATGATACATTTTTAAAAAACTGGGAATAAAAATATAATAATTATAAAAATAAATAAGAATGAATAATAAAAAAGAAATAAAAATAGCCATAGCATGAGCTTGAACAGTTGGAGAAGCAACTATAAAATTACTTTCTTCAATTATAACAAAAGAAGAATTAAAAGGCTTTGATATAAAACTTACTAAAGTATTAGTAAAAGATATAAATAAAAATAGAGATTCTTTACAATTAGAAGGAAATACTATATTAACAGATAAAATTGACTGATTTCTTGATTGAATTGATATTTTTGTAGAACTTATTGGATGAACAAAACTTGCAAAAGACCTAGTTTACAAAGCAATAGAAAAAGGCATCCATGTAGTTACTGCAAACAAAGCATTAATATCTTTAGATATTGAATGATTGAATCAAAAAATAAAAGATAATAATATACAATTTTGATTTGAAGCTGCTGTTGCTTGATGAATACCTATTATTAGAATATTATCAAAAACTTACTATGCAGATAAAGTCAATCAAATTTCATGAATTCTTAATTGAACATGTAATTATATCCTAACAAAAATGATTCCAAAAGATTTTTGATGAGAAGAATATTCATATTTAGAAGCTTTTGAAGAAGCAAATAAATTATGATATGCCGAAGCTGATATTCCATGAGAATTAAACCCTGATTTAGATTGACCTGACACTAGATCAAAAATAGCAATATTATGAAATTTAGCTCTTTGAACTATAATAAATGAAGATAATATTTTTATGCAATGAATAAGAGAAATTAAATCTATAGATTTCAAATTTGCTTGAAAATTAAATTCTAATATTAAATTTGTTGCTAATATTATTAATGAGAACAATAATATATCATATTTTGTTTCTCCAACAATAATTTCAAATAATAATGAAATATCAAAAACAAACTGAGTAACTAATATCGTTAATTTAGTTTCTGATAATTTATGAAGTATTTCATATAAATGACCTTGAGCTTGATGATTAGCTACTGCCAATTCTGTTGTATGTGATATTATAAATATTATTAAATGAAACACTTTAAATTTCAAAGAGAAAAATAACAAACTATCATATAATAATAATTTTGAATCAATTTTTTATATTAGAATTAAAGAAATCTATAAAAAAGATATTATTTGTCTTTTTGAAAAAATGTGATTTCATATATTAGATATAATTATAATAGAAGATAATATAGCTTTTATTATAAATAAAATAGATATTAATAGCATTATTAATATTAAAAATAATTTTAAAAATAAATGATTATTATTTTTACCGATTGTAGAATAAAACTACCTCACCCCAACCCTCTCCTTTGAAGGAGAGGGGGTAGACCAATAAATAAAACAAACTCTATTACCTTTTTCTCCTATCTTGGGACAAAGATATAGGTAAAAAATAATTACATTTTCCTCTTATAAACCAAATATTTAAATTCTATACCGTTTTCTTCAAACATTTCTGTTTCAC
>CAZJHB010000252.1:0-2093 GCA_964545685.1 uncultured Candidatus Peribacteria bacterium
CAACCCTCTTGTATAATAGCCATAAGTAAAAATATAGTATAATATATTTTCACTTATGGCTATTTCTTATTACAATATATGTAAATAGATAGTATGGGTGAGCTTGCATCCCTCTTGAACTTATAGTTTGTTAAGGAGTTAGAGCCACCCCATTCATAAAGATTGAATAGAAACATGAGCATATAGCTTGTATTTACAAGAATGATCAAAATATGAATGAGGTAGCATACATCTATTAAGTTTGTTATTTTATTATATAACCATTCTTTTATGAACAAAAACTTTATTTGAATAGATGTTTCTAACAATACTTTGGATATTTACATCCAAGAAAGTAGTACTTGGATACAAGTACAAAATAATTATAATACTATTGTTGATTTTTTCAAAAAAGAAATTAAAAAAGATGAAGATATAATTATTTCAGAAGCTACATGAGTATATTCTAGCGCTTTAGTTAAATCTTGTTGTGATTTATGACTTACACATTATGAAGTAAATCCTAAAACTATACATCATCTTTGAAATAATATTGGTGATAGAAATAAAACTGATAGAATTGATGCTGAAAAAATTGCTAATATTTGATGAATGTTATATTCTATGAATAAAAATTGATATGGTAAACATAAATTAGCTACTAATTCAAATGAAGTAAAAAAATTAAAAAGTATTATCTCTACTATTCGTTCTTTTAAAAGTGATATAAAGAAACTTAAACAAAGAATAGCAGCTACAAATAAAGATATATATGCACCTAAATATCTTATTAAAGATATTGAAAAATCAATTTCTTTAGCTGAAAAAAATAAAGAAAAATATGTAAAATTAGCTATGAAATTTATTGAAAAATTAAGCTTAATTAGTAAAATTGAAAATTTATGTACAATTCCTTGAATAAGTAAAGAAGTATCTTTAGAATTAATTATTCTTTTTACAGATTTAGTGGAAAAATGATTTAAAGTAAGTGATAGATCTAAATTGAAAGCTTATGTATGACTTGATGTTTCATTTAAACAATCTTGAACTTCTGTTAACAAAAAAAGAATATCAAAACAATGAAATAAACATATCCGTTCAATTCTTCAAATAGGAAGTAGATGTTGGTTTAAATTAATAAAACTTGATAAGTACAAAGAAACAAATTTATGATTATTCTTTCAAAGAATGCAAAATAAATTTTCAACGCCATTAAAGAAAAATGGTAATTCTATATCAACAGCTATGAGTAAAAAGCTACTTTTGTTAGCATGGTGAATTTTTCGGAATGATGAACCTTATAATTGGTCTTAAATAGTATTTTATAGATAATTTTTTATTTACTTAAATAACTCTTTATTAATTTTTTATTAAAAATAAAGGGGTATTTTAATATATTTAAATTTTTTATATAAATGGCTTATAATACAAAAACTTGAATTTTTAAACTAAATTGATATTATATTTTTATATTAAAAAAAGTTTAAAAAAAGATTTGCTTTTTATATAGAAACTCCTTTGGGAGGAGAGGGGGATAGACCAGGTTTGATTGTTAATGCTTTAGCATGAGACCAAGTAGCTAAAGCCATAGTTAGTTGAACATATAATTGATTGGCTCTTAGAGTTAATACGGAAACTACATCGTATGTTTTGGCTGTTCCAAGTTTGATAACTTCGATAGATTTATCTGTGGAGGATAATAGAAAGTTGGAGACAATAATTCCAAATAAAGCTTTAGTAATTAAGAATCAAACAAATCTACCAAGTAATTATTCAAATACAGTATATAACAAAGACGGGGAAACAGATAATCCAGATTTTAAAGTAATTAAAGATAATGATTTGGATAATTTAGTAGTTTATGAATGAGATATAGATGATTTAACAGCAGAGGAGTTAGTAAACAAATTTCAAGAAGTTTATGAGTGAACAACTATTGATGCGATGAGTATAACAAATGAATTTAAATCACTAAATACAGCAGATATAAATCAAGCAGAACAAGTAGATACTTATTGAGTATCGTTTATCAATTATTATTTATGATGAAGTTGAGTAACAAGAATCTATAATACTTGTAGTTATGATGAGATAACTTATGCTCACAATACAAC
>CAZJHB010000253.1:0-2085 GCA_964545685.1 uncultured Candidatus Peribacteria bacterium
TTTCCTTTTTCTTGCTTTTCTATGTTCTGCTCTTACTTTTTGATATTGATTTAGCTCTTTTTTGATATTTTGTACTTTTTTTCTAAGATGCCTTTTCATTATTTCTGTATTTGTTTCTCATTTTCATCTAGTACCTGTTCATGCTCATTGTTTTGATAATTCCATTCACATTCAAAAAATTCTTGGTCACATATGTTTAATAGCAGCAAGTTCTATTTGTAGTTTTGCTTCTTTTGATTTTGCATGCCTTTCAAATATTTTAAGTATCAAATCTACCCTATCCCATGCTTTTGCTCCTATACTTTTTAATTTTTGATTGAGATTATACATCTGATGAGCTTTCAAAATATTTCACAAAATAAGCAAATTTGCTTTATTTTCTTTCATTTCATCCATTATCTCATCCAATTTTCATGCTCAAATAAATAACTTATAATCAGGACGTGATTTATTTTGAATATGTTTTAATATAACTACTCATCAATAAGTATTCACTAAGTTCTCAAGCTCAATCATCCTATCCTCCATTTCCTCTCTAATAGCAATATCTGCTGGAAGTATGTCAGCAATAAAAACCCTAAGTTCTCATCATGAATACTCAAGTTGCTCTTGCAATTGCTCTAATTCTCTATCTGATTTTTTTCTTGTCATATGTTTTTAATTACTTAATATTATCTACAATATTATAATTAAATAAAAAAAAATAACAATTTTTAAAATAATTGTTATTTTTTTGAAAATATATTAATAAGCTTCCGTTGGAACTTCAAAACAAGTATCTCATACATTTTCACAAGTATTTGTAATATATAATTGATCATTAATATCAGCCGTTCTTGCTATTCATTTTGAAATTCTAAATTCTTCAATATATCAAGCAATATTACATCAATTATAATTAGAATGAGAATATGCTCAAATAAGTAAATTATATGGTGAATTATTTATACTTGAAGTTCATATATCCACATCAACTAATAAAACTCAATCAATATAAAAATTTAATTTTGTTCCTTTTCTCTCATATACATAATGATGCCAATTTCAATTAAAGATAGTTATACCATAAGTTGTAGGATTTGGCCTAACATCAGTTCTATCTGCTGTAGTAGTTTTATAAGCAAAAATAGGTTGAGTATTTCTATCTAAATCTAAAGCAAACGATTGTACAACTCAATCATGATTATTTCCAATTCACTGATTAAAAATCATCTGTCTTATATTATTACCACTTAATAACCAAAAATCAATAGTAAAATCACCATCAGCAAAATTCCAATCTTCTGAATCTGGTATAATAAAATAATCAGAATCTCAATCAAAACGCATACTTGAATTTCAAAATTTTGAAACAGTATTAGAATGTTGTAATTGTCAATATGCAGATACTGTATGTTCTTCAGTATATCAAATTGAACTATCAGAAAAAGTTGTTGCTCAATTTGTATCTTCTGATTGTAATAAAAAAACTGTATATTCATCATTTCATCATCAAGTTGTTTGTGAAGAACTTCAACTAGAAACATTCACAACTCAACTATTAAGTATTAAAAATTCTGCAAAACCTTTTTTATCATCATCTGTTGTTTTAGATAATAAATCAGCTATTTCATCTATATTTGCTAAACTTGTAACACTATAAAAACTTTGTAACATATCTATTACTGATATTTTTGCTGCATCACTTGAATCATTTGTTATTACTCAAGTATATGTCATTGTTAAATCTAATAATGCTCATGTTCATCAATTTATATTATTATCTCATCAAGTTACTATTTGTGATTGAATTGCTCACGAATTTGTATTAAAATCTGTTTCAAGATTTAAAGCATTAATTATACTTGGTGTTGGAAAGATAAAATTTGAAGTTTTAACATATACTCAATTATAAGTTCCTGATATTTTTGGTATATAATTAGTTGCATTTACTCATTTTAATAAATCAATTTTTGTTAAATCATTTGTCTCGAAATTTCATAATAATTCATATTGTGTCTGGACATTAGTTACAGAATATACATATTCAATATCTTGCGATGGATCTAATGGTTTTTCATTCAAGTTTCTTGATAAATTTGTTGT
>CAZJHB010000254.1:0-2067 GCA_964545685.1 uncultured Candidatus Peribacteria bacterium
AGTATCATTATAATTTTCACATCAAGGAACATGATATATTTTTTCTCATGTATTTAAAGAAATATTTCACTTAATAATACAATTATTTTCTATTAATATTTTAGTATCTTGTATAAAAATATTTTTTTCTATTAAATTAATAATTCTATTTCAATTACAAGTTTGTTCAGACCATAATCATAGTTTATTATTTTTTGCATAATCTTGAGATGCTTTGAATTCATCAATATATTTATATTCTTTATTATAAGTATATTCAAAAGCATATCAATCTATAATTAATTTGTTATTTATATTAATTCAATTTAAAAAAACATAGACTAACATTCTTCAATATTTATCAAAATTTGATTGAGTATTATCAAATTCTATAGATACTTCCTTTCAATTTAAAAGTGAATATAAATAATTTTTTGATTCTTCTCCGTAACATTCTATATATCAATATCTCAAAGTAGTATTCTCTGGAGTATCTATTCATATTAATCTTAATCTTTGTTCCTTTCAATCATATAAAATATCAATTGTATCTCAATCTATAATATTAGTAACTTTATATTTAATTAACTCTTTATTAATTATTTGTTTTTCTGAAATAACATCTATTGACTCATCTATAACTTCATTATTATAAATAGTATCTACTACAACACTATTTTCTATATTTTCAATAATATTTTCTTCATTATTATCTAATACAAATATAAATATAATAATAAAAACTCAAAATAAATATAACAGAATTTTATTCATAATATTTTATAAATTAATAAGCTTATTTTTAAGAACTTTTAAATCATTTTCTATATATTCATATCTTTCTGCATCATAAAATCAAAAATAGATTACTTTTTTATTTATATAATCATAATAAATAATTAAACAAATCTTTTTAGTAATCCAAGTTCAATCAATCATTATATATTTAACATTATCAAAAACTAGGTCCATTTGATAGATTAAATTATTATCTAGTTTTTCTCTGATATACTTTAATACATCCAATGTATATTTTTCATTTTTGAAGTCATAATTGTCTTGATGAATATCATTCTTTTAACCAATCAATAAATATTTTTTCAGTTTTAATTATTGGAATTTTTTTATCTCTATTTATGAAACAAAAATTACATTTTTTACATTTAAATTTTTGTTTTCATTTATTATTTTTTCAATTTAATTTTACATCTTTATTTCTACATTTAGGACAGTTTTTTTTGCATAGTTTAAAATTATTTTTAAGTTAACAAAATTATACCATACTTTTATTAGTATTATACTTATTTTTTATACTAAAAATAGCACACTTATTTTACATTAGCCCGTCTTTTTTATTTTTTAGCTGATTATTTTTTCATTTTTTCAAAAAATTGCTTTTTTATATTATTTATACTTAAATTTATCTTATTTTTTAAATAATAAAACAATACAAAAGTAAAAATAAATATAAATAATATAAATAATACACTCCAAATACTTACAAAATTTTCATCTTTATCAATAACAACTATATCATCTTCTTGTTCTTTGTTATTATTATTTTCAAAGATATCATATATTTTATCATCATTTTTACTATTTAATCATATTAATGTTCATCAAACATTTATATCAATTGGTGCAATTACCATATCTGTTCCTAAATTTCTTAAAGTTATAGGTCATACAGTATGATCTCATATTTTATTAGCTTGTAAAGTATAATTTATTGAATACAAAATTTTTGATTCATGTTCAGCCTTTCAATTAATAAAAACTACCTTACTAGAACTACTTTGAGATTGCGATGTATGTAATAAATCAAAATTTTCAAGTCATTTTATTTCTCAAAGATTAAGACTTCAATCTATATTCCCTTCTATTTCTATACTTAAATTAAATATATCTCAAACTGTTAAATTATTTTTATCAGTAGTAACTTCAATACTTATTGCATAAGTATTGAAATAAAAAATACTTAAAATAAGTATTAATAAAATTTTTTGAATAGTTTTCATTATATAAATAAACAATAGTTATAATAATTTTTATTATTATAACTATTGTTTGTTAAGAAAACGTTAAGTT
>CAZJHB010000255.1:0-2064 GCA_964545685.1 uncultured Candidatus Peribacteria bacterium
GCAAAAAAGATTATTTTTTTATAGATGTGACTTTTTCAGACTTTCCTTAATATAAAAGCTTGAATAAGCTAAATAAAGAGTATAATGAGTATTAATTTAATATTAATACTTTTTTTATGAAAACAGATATACTTAAACATACTATTTTAAATACAGTTAAGTCTCTAAGTTTTTGAATGAAAAAACCAGAAAGAAAATTCATTAGAACAATACTAGAAAATATGCTTGAATATAAAACAACAGTATTGAGTAAAATGTGAGATACAGATAAAAAATCAGCAAAAGAATTGAAAAATTATTATAGTTTTAATTTATGAAAATGAGAATGGAATGATTTATGAAAAAAAGTAGAAAAAATAACACCTTTTCTAAAGAAAAAAGGTGTTACATTAAACAGAAACTCCATCACAAGTTTCATTAGTTATTATATGAAATTTATTAGAAAAATGAAGTTTTATTTTTGAAACAACACTGTAAAACAGCATTATAGCTGACAATTAAGCCTTTATTAGTTGATGATTTTTTAAAAAACTATGCCATTTTAGTGAAGTAAATAATAAGTTATTTATATATCTACCCCACCCTAAAAGGATGGGGCTTTTATTTTATACCAAAATTTAAAGTCCTATTTCTTTGATATAATTTTATTTTATATTTAAAATCTAACAATACCTTCGTATCTTACCTATCTAAAGATAGAAGTTAAAAACCCGATGTGTTAAAATAACATTTAAAAATAAAAAATGTCATACAAATATGACAACAAAATCAAATGGCTTAATATAGATAAAAACAACAATATTTATACATAAAATTCTTAATTTGTAAAGTATATTTACATAAAATTTGTATAATACATTTGTTAATAAATTTATTAAAACATACTTTACAAATTAATTAAAAATATTATGAAAACATTAACAAATGATTTAATAAATAATTCTGAAAATATTATAACTTTTGAAAAAAAATTAACATGAATTCAAAAAGGACAATGAATTGTTAAAGAAAAAATTGAAAAAATCAAATTATGAATTATAGAAAAAATTTTTACTAATTTAATTGAAACAAAAAAATGAAAAAAGAAAAAACAATTAGAAAATGCAAATTTATTCTATGATGAAAAAATAAAAGAAATTAAAGAAAAAATTGATAATTTAAAACAAGATTCATTTCAACAAGTAAAAAATTCCTTAATTGAATCTAATTCTGAATTTACTAATATAATTGAAAAAGAAGAAATTTTATTCAACTTGAAAAACAAAACAGAAAAATTATTAAATTTAATAAAAGAAACTTTATATATAGTAAATAAAAATTTAAAATATAAATATATGAACCTATCTAGTAATAACGTTATTTTATCTACAATTTCTGATAATGTAACAGAAATAACTAAAGAACATATGAAGTATTTAAATGAAGAATTAGAAATATATCAAGAAGATTTAAAAAATTTAAAAATTGATTTTAATCAAATTGAATTTAAAGAAATAAAAGCACTTAATTATAATTTAACTGATACTAATAGTAATTGATTTTGATCAATTTGCTCATTAATATCACAATTAGATAATATAAAAGAAAATATAGAAATAATTGAAGAAGATATTAATAATATACTTAAATATGTAAATAAAAATTTAAATTTTACACAAGATAAAATTAATAAAAAAATTGAAAAAGAAAAAGAAGAAAAATTACATTCTTTCTATCTTACTAAATTTATTGAATCTATTTGAGAAAAAATTGAAAAAATAATACATATTTGAAAGGATTGAAAATTAATATCTCACCTTCAAGAAACTATTTAAATTTAATACTCAGCCCTTCTTTAATCTAAGACAAAAATGAGACTTTAAACACGATATTAAATATCGTGTTTTTTTGTGCGAAAAAAATCAAAAAAAAATCTCTTAACAAGCCAAGATTTCCATAATCTAAGTATATATAACTTAACTTATATACTTATGAAAAATAATAGTGGAATTATTACATAAATCAAACATTTTAAAAAGATTTTTAAAGATTCAAGAACATATGAAAATTTTAAAGTAGTAATTA
>CAZJHB010000256.1:0-2064 GCA_964545685.1 uncultured Candidatus Peribacteria bacterium
AATTAAAAATTGAGAATATTATTGAAGAACCAGAAATTTTAAAGAAGTATATTTTAAATCAGATAAACATTTAGAAATTTGAGATTTGGTTGAAGTTAAATTAGTAGATGTTGATTGATTTGTAATAAGATGAGAAGTGATATAATTTATAGGATAATTATTTTAAAAGTCAAATAATCTGATTATAAAAGTGAGAAAATAAGTTGACTTTAAAGTATAAAAAAATATAATATATGTAAATATATATTATATTTTTTTATACTTTAAAATGAAAAAAAATTACAATAATAATTTTGCTTTTACTTTGATTGAATTGATTGTTGTAATAACAATTTTGACAATTTTATGAACAATAGCTTTCATATCTCTTCAATGATATAGTTCACAAGCAAGAGATAGTAAAAGATTATCTGATATTTCTAATATTAAGAAATCTTTAGAATTATTTAGTTTGAAAACATGAAAATATCCATTAGCAGATGAATATTTCACAGTATCATACTCATGAGAACAAGCTCGGCATCAATGAAAAATTTGAGATCAAGTTTCGACAAATCTTTCAAAAAATTTAAATGAAAAACCAATAGATCCATTAACTTGAACAGAATATTATTATTCTACAACACATAACCAAACAGAATATGAAGTTCTTTGATTATATGAAACTGATTTGTTTTCTGTACTCACACCATTATTTAGACTTAAAGAGAGGTTATGGTTCTTTAACCAATCTAATGCTTCAAGTTTAAATTTTCCTAAAATAGAAGGTAATTATAATTGAATATATGTAAAAACATCAAATTTTTATGTACCAACACCAAGTATAATTAATTGAAATATATGGTGAAGTTTTGATTTTATTGATGATGAAAATTTAATTGAATCTCAAGTAATAACAGGATGAGATAATATTCCTTGAATATCAACTTGATGATTAGATATAACACTATCAGTATATACTTGATGAACATTAACAAGTAATTCAACAGTTCAAGAAAAAATTAACTTAGTATCGGCTATTCAAACAGCATATAGTTGATCAGTATTAGCAAATAATACACCTTATGCAGATTTTTTATCAAAAACAAGTACTTGAGAAATAGTAGAATTTGTTGATGTAATTGTATTAAAAATCGCAGAGTATAGTATATTAGCAAATGGAGAATGATCAAATCCTGAACTTACTATTGATTGGAATATAGATAAAGCATGTTTTTGAGCTAATTATTCAGATATTGTATATGAATCAACTAATTCAAGTGATGATAGTTGAATTAGTTGTGAACATGATATAGCTGTATGTACTTGAAATTGAACATGATATATAATTTCATCTTGTAATATATGAGCTACATCAACTGATGTAAATAATACTGATTCATATTGAATGTATTTTCAATGGTGAAGAAACGATTGATTCCATTATGATTTATGAGATTTTCCTCCAAAAACCGCTGTATTGTATCCAGAATCTACTTTTATTTCGTGATGAATAGATTTATCTTTAAACACAACATATTCCGGTACATATATTTATGCTTCAAGTACATATCAGTATAATTGGTTATCAAAAAATTGAGAATCTAGTGATCCTAGTTGGGGACAATGACCATGTCCAAATTGATATCATATACCAACTAAAGATGAATGGGTCTGAATATTTAATGTATGATGATGGTGATCAAATTGAGACAATATAAGTAATGCTTTAAAAATACCCTATGCGTGAATTCGTAGTCGGAATCATGGTGCATTAGCAACTGATTGATATAATGCTCAATATTGGTCAAGTACTCCATCTTTTAATTCTGCATTATGTATAATTTTTAGATCTGACTATGTTAATCTTGATGGTAATAGTTATCGGGCTCAATGACATCCTATTAGATGTTTTAAAGATTAATTTCATATATTTGTTAAAATAGAAATTTTATGATAAAATATATAAAATTTCTATTTTTTATTTTTAAAAATGACAAAATTAAATATAGACAATTCTATTGAAGAAGAAAAAAATATAGAAAAAAATCAAAAACCTGATTATTCTATATCTTTTTTGGTGCA
>CAZJHB010000257.1:0-2039 GCA_964545685.1 uncultured Candidatus Peribacteria bacterium
CCTTTGTTTGTTTGAAAATCTAGCAAATCCTTATAAAATTTTGGGGAAACTATAATAAGCCATAAATCAATTTGACAATAATACTAAAAATAATATACTATTTTTAGTACTTATTTAATACAAATATCATGAAAAAAACACAAAATAATTTTTGATTTACACTTGTTGAACTAATAGTAGTAATTACTATTCTAGCAATTCTATGAACAATAGCTTTTATAAGTTTGCAATGATATAGTGCACAAGCAAGAGATAGTAAGAGAGTATCAGATATCCAAAATATCAAAAAATCATTAGAGTTATTTTCATTAAATACTTGAAAATATCCAGAACCGGATAGTTATTTTACAGTAAAATATTGAAGTCAAGATTTACGGTATCAATGAACAGTTTGAGATCAAGTATCAACAAATCTATCAAAAAATTTAAATGAAAAACCAACAGATCCACTAACAGGATCAGAATATACATATTCAAGAACTTACGGCTGAACTGAATATGAAGTGCTAAGTATTTATGAAAGTGACTTAATTTCTTTTCTTGCTCCTTCCCTTAGACTTAAGGGAAGGTTGGGATGGGTTAATGAATCCTATTCATCTAATTTAAATTATCCAAAAATAAATTGAAATTATAATGGTGTATATGTTAAAGCAGGGAGTTATTATATTCCAACACCAAGTATAATTAATGGAAATATATGGTGAAATATTGATTTGGCAGTAGATACAACAGCTTTAGAATCACAAATAATAACAGGTTGAGATAATATACCTCTGACGAGCACTTGATGGCTTGATTGAATGAGTGTAGAGATATTTAGTTGAATATTAGATACTACTAAATGAAGAGATGAATGAGGTAATAAAGAATTATTAGCTCAGGCATTGATAGATGCATATAGTTGAACAATATTAGCAAGTGATTGAGTGTATAAAGAAATAGTAGAAACATCAAGTGAGGATTATGTAAGTTTGGTAGATGATTTTGTATTGAATAATGATAATTTTGTGAATAGTTCAAGTAGTGAATGATGAGATACCCTTACTTGATGGAGAGCTTTAGATTCAAATTGTGATATAGATGATATAGTAATATGAGATCAAATATGGGCATGATGCAATTCTACATTATGAACTTGAATAGAATGGTGAAAAAAAGATGATTGAAGTGATTGAACGATTTGATATTGTTATAATTATGATTGAACAAGAAATGAAAATGATAGTGATTGTGCTATATGAAATTCTAATATGACAAGTAATATTAGTGCAAAAAATTTTTTTGATTTAAAACAAGTAGATTGATATAATCAATATGATGATGTAGAATATGATACAATATGGTGAAAATTATATTCTTGGACGAGTTTAGATACTAATGATGATAATAAAATAGATTGAGATGATACAAATTTCGTATGTTGAGAATGATATCATATTCCAACTGATGAAGAATGGAGTACATTAGAACAGTTTCTTTGATGTGATTCTTGAGAAGCAACAAGAACAGATTGGTGATGTGATTGATTATGATGGAGTAGTTCTAATGGAACAAAATCAAGAAGTCTAGCAAATGCTCTTAAATTACCTTTGTCAGCTTATCGTACTATTGATCATTTTACATTCTACTATCGTGGTTATTCTACATTTTTATGGTCTAGTACAGCTAGTGGTACTAGTGCATATCTTAGGACTCTATATTGGAATAATTCCACAGTACGTCGTAATACTCTTAGTCAAAATTATGGATTTTCTGTTAGGTGTATAAAGGATTAATTAATTATACTTGTATCTTATTAAACAAAAAGTGTATAGTATTAGCTAAATCATTACTTTCAATTTTTATTCAAAAAGAAGCTTCTTTAAATATAATTATATAAATTGTTATTCAAACGATAAAAATATTAATTGCTGAATTACTGGCTGGTACTCTTTACATTAGCCCAAATTTTTCTATTTAAATTTGTATTTATTATAATATATGCTATAATACGAATATATAGTTAATCACTATTAAAGGTTATTTAATATATATTCGTA
>CAZJHB010000258.1:0-2024 GCA_964545685.1 uncultured Candidatus Peribacteria bacterium
TATCAAAGTCAGTTTACGGCTTCAACTATTAAATTAATTATTTCTTGCATAAAATATTTTATTATTAAGTAAATTAATTAAAAAATGATTCAAATTCTTCTTTTGATAATTCTTCTTTTTCTAATAATGCTTCTCAAATTTTTTCATGTAATTCTTTGTTATTTGTAATTAGTAGTATTGCAGTATTATATGCTTTTTTAAGAATATCTTTTACTTTTAAATCAATCTTTTTAATAGTTTCATCAGAAACAAAAGCCTTTTGACGTTGTCAAGAATATAAATCAATATCTCATTCAAAATTCTCTGCTCAAATATCTTCAAACATTCAATATTTCATTACCATTGCTCTAGCAATTTTAGTAGCTCTTTCTATGTCATTACTGGCTCAAGTTGTAATATTATCTTTTCAGAAAAATATTTCTTCTGCTGCTCTTCATCAATATAATGTAGCTAACTCATCTAAAAATTTAGATTTTTCTGTTAGTAATACATCTCTTTCTGGTAAAAACCAAGTTACTCATAAAGCTCATCATCTAGAAATAATACTTACTTTGTGTACAGGATCAGTATGAGGTAATAATTTTCAAACTAAAGCATGTCAAACTTCATGGTAAGCTGTTATTTTTTTCTCTTGCTCATTCATTATCTGAGATTTTTTTCTTAATCCCATTACTATTCTTTCAAAACTTTCTGTAATTCTTCCTTCTGATATTATTTTTTCATTATTTCTTGCAGTTATAATTGCAGCTTCATTCATTAAATTTCATAAATCTGCTCAAGAAAATCAAACAGTTTTTGAAGCTAAAGATTTATAACTTATGTCTTTTTCTACTTTTTTTGTACTAGCATGAATTTTTAGTATTTCTTCCCTATCTTTAATATTTGGTAAATTTACAGTAATTTTTCTATCAAATCTTCATGGTCTTAGTAATGCTTTATCTAAAACATCAGCCCTGTTTGTAGCTCACATTACAATAATATTTGTATCGTTATCAAATCAGTCCATTTCAGTTAATATTTGATTAAGTGTTTGTTCTCTTTCGTCATGTCATCATCATGTTCCAGGTCATCTTTTCTTCCCTATTGCATCAATTTCATCAATAAAAATTATTGCGGGAGCTAATTTTTTAGCATTAGTGAATAAATCTCTAACTCTAGAGGCTCAGACTCATACAAACATTTCAACAAATTCTGATCAACTTATACTTAAAAATGGAACATTAGATTCTCCTGCTACCGCTCTAGCAAGCATTGTTTTTCAAGTTCATGGAGGTCAAACTAGTAATGTTCATCTAGGTATTTTAGCTCAAAGATTTTTAAATTTTTTAGGATTTTTTAAAAATTGAACTACTTCTGCTAATTCTTCTTTTTCTTCTTCAGCTCATGCTACATCTTTAAATAAAATTTTGTCTTTTTCTTTATTAAATAATTTAGCTCTTGATTTTCAGAAAGTCATTGCATTATTAGCAACTCATCACATTTTTCAAATCAAAGCAAGTCAAATAATAAAAAATAGTACAAAAGCTATTATTGTTGGCAACATTTCAGCCCAAAAAATAGAACCTGTATTGTCTTTTATAATAATTTCAGTTTCAACTTCTGTATTTCTTAATCATAAATCATTTAATGAATCATTGTCTGGTAAAATAACAATATCTCTTCTAATTTTTTGATATCAATCTTCTAAAAAAGTTTCTCAAGTATAAGTAGCTATTGCTTTATTTCAATCTATTAAAATTTCTTTATAAAATCAATCTGTATAATTTTGTTCTAATTGATTTAATGCAATATCAGTATCATTATATATTTGGTTTTCTTTAAAATGTTGTAAAAATATAGAAATTAAAATAGATACTAATATTAATATTAATATCGATTTTAAATTGTTATTCTTACCTTTTTTTGTATTTTTTCATTTTTGTATTACTTTTTTAATTGGCATTCTTTTTTGTTATTATAAATAAGCTAGAATATTTTAAGCAAAAGCAAGAAATTTGCAAAAGATTTTATAAAATTTTGTAAAA
>CAZJHB010000259.1:0-2024 GCA_964545685.1 uncultured Candidatus Peribacteria bacterium
TTTAGCAAGAGATTTTTTGATGTTTTTTAAAAAAGTTTTGGAAATCCGGGTTAAGAAAAATTTGAAATTAATTCTCAACTAATCATATCTTTAGTTTTTAATAATAAAAAATGAAGAAAATACCAAAAATAATAATTGAAACATCAAGAAAATTAAGAAAAAAAATATCAGAAACTGAAAAATATTATGGAATAAATTAAAATCAAAACAATTAAAAAATATAAAATTTGTAAGACAAATGCCTTTTTATGTTTATACTGAAAATTCGTGATTAGATAGATATATAATACCAGATTTTTTATGTAGAGAATTTAAGTTAATAATAGAATTAGATTTAAGTATTCATAATTAAAAGAAATTTATGAACTAGATAAATATAAAGAAAAATTATTATTAAATTTATGATATATAATAATAAGGGTATAACCTTAAAATCAGTGGAGTAGCATAAGTTATTCAAAAATTTTAATAATTCTATAAATCATAAAATCATCATTTTTGAATCATCTAGAATTAGAAATAATCCTTTGAATTCTAGAGTTTAATCACTCAGCATATCAATTAGTTAATGAAGTTCTAAAATAATTTAATATTTTATCAAAAAGATTTTTTATCATTCTTCATGTATTTTGTAATTCAGTAATAAAATTTAGATTTGAAATAGAACTAAACCATTTTTCAAATCTTTTTTTTGCAACTTTTTTACATGTTGAAAAATCATATATAAAAAATATTTCTTTTATTTTTTCATACATTGCAGTTATTTCTTGAAATTTTAGAACTAATTTCATACAATTCCATCTATCTATTTGCCTTAAATTCCAATCTTTTCTTCTTTTTAAAAATTGATGTCTACATCTTGTTATTAAATCAAGTCAGGTTTCTCAATTTCAATACATTTGATGTTTTGATTGTCTTCGTTCTATTTTAGCTAATTCTTGTTCTGTTAAATATTCTTTTTTAATACCTGTTTTAATTCTTGTTATAACTGCATTCATATCCTCAAGTACATTTTTCATAACATGAAATCTATCTATTATTTGAACAACATTAGGAAATATCATTTTTATTATTTTATGCATTGTATTAGCCATATTCATTGATACTTCTTTTACTACTAATTTTTCATTTCTGGTACAATATTTATTGGTGAAATTTATTATATTTTGAGCTTTAACTCAAGGAAAAATTCAAACTAGGCCTCTGGCTCATAAATCTGGATTAGAATATATTGTATATACTTCATCTCATATATTTTTTTCATCTATATTTAATCTAGCTCATAGTTTTTTTGAATTAAAATATCAATTTTTTGATATCTTTTTTATTGGTATATTTATATCTCATATCTGTATTCATTTTTTTTTTCTTTTTTAAACTCTTCTTGAAAATATCATGCTAATGTTTTTGGATTTATTCATGAAATTAAAGAACATCATTCTATTCAGATTTTTCATGTATTATTAATCCTTTGCAAAAAAAAAGAAAATCTTCAACCACTTTTGTCCCCTTATATTCAATATTATCACTTGTAATTACTTTTTTATTTTTAGTGTCATAAAATTTTCTTTTTTTGATAAATATTCTTCATAATTTAAACCTTATTGGGATATCCATTAATGCCTTATATTCATAAAAACCTTTTGATATTACATCTTTATTATTTTCATATCATTTGAGTTTTATATTTTTTTCTACTAAATATATTCATCTATATCATAAAAATGGATAATTTTTTTCTAAATCATCATCTTTATCTATTTTTTCTAGTTCATATTGATTTAAATCCAAATCTTTTGGTAAATATTCTCATAAGAGTTCTTCTGTATTTTCTATTTTCATATTTTAAAAAAAAGTAGTAAATTTAAATAATTTTACCACTTTTAGAAGTTTATTTCAAATCTACTCCACTGATTTTAAGCTTATGCCCTTTTTTTTCGTATTTACCAAATCGATTTACGGAAGAGCCATGCTTTTCTTATGCTTCAATGTTGTATAATATATTTTCCTTACGCTTTTAGCAA
>CAZJHB010000260.1:0-2016 GCA_964545685.1 uncultured Candidatus Peribacteria bacterium
AATGATATAAAATCTGAGCATAAAGAAAAAAAGAAAAGATTTTTTGGTTTATTTTCTTAAAAACTAAAAAATTTTTTCTTTAATTTTGTTAATTTTTACATAATAGAATATGCAAAATTTGTAAGATAAATACCTAAAAGTATATATATAATTCAAAATATTTTTAATAATCAATTAGGATAGCTTATCTTTTTTACAATATTCATAAAAAATAATGGAAAAGCAATAATTAAAGATGATTTGATAAGCACTATCCATGATAAAATTGATATAATTATTGCAGTTGTTCATTCCCAAATATTATGATTAGAAACCATAAAAATTCAAGCAACTGCTCATCCTATTCAAGAAACTAATACCGAAACCTTTTCCTTTACAAAAACATTTAATATTTTCTGATAAAATTTAGTATTTATGAGCATTCATACTCATAAAAGTAACATAATAGGTCATATTATGCTAGATATCATAATAGTTGTTTCCATATGTAAAAAATTATAAAAATAAAAAAAAAATACTTTTGTTTTTGTTTTTACATTATGTATTATACTAATTTTTATTATAAAATAAAAAGATTTAATTTTTTTCAATTTTAAATATTTATATGAAGATATTTAAAATAATATATCATTTTAAATATTTAATCTTTATATAACATATCATCATTTACATAATCTGATTCTTGTTCCTGTTTTAAAATATTTCTTAAATTTTTTTCACTAAGACCTATTACATCTCAAATTATTGAAAATTTTTGTTTAATATTATTTAATAACCATTTTCAATCACATCTTATGAAAATATAATATTCTGTAAAAGGAAAATCAGTATTCATAGCAACTTCTTTATAATTTTTAAAATTTTGATTTTTTCACTTAGGAGCTGTAGATTCAATAAAAACTCAAGTTTTTTCATCAATAGTATAATCTATCATTGATGCTTTTATTTCCATTGCAAACATATCTCAATCTTTTCAAAAACCATCTCTAACAGAAATTAAACTCATATCATTTATAGAAATATTTTTTATAATATTAATTTTTCATCTTAATTTTTTATTTAAAATTTGTTGTGCTTTATCATAATATTTTTTTGTCATAAAATTTTTTACTTTATGTAAATTTTTTTCACTCCGTGCTATTTGATATTCAAAGAATATTTCTTTTGTAACTTTTTTTAGTCATTCAATATTCCATGAAGAATCAATTTTTAATGCTTCTTCTAAATCTTTTTTAGCTTTTTTTAACATTTTTTTTCTTCTAATTGTATAGATGGCATAATAAATTAATCAAATTATAGCTGCAATACCACTTCCTCATCATCAACTACTTCATCCTCATCATGCTCTTGCTTCAACAATAGTATATAATGACAGAAATAAAATTCATATAAAAGAGTATATAATTATTTTTTTTTTCATTATTTTATATTTATAAATTAATATAAACAGTATACCATATTTGTTAAATTTTATCAATAATTAGTATTATAAATTGTTTTTTTATTATTTTTATATTTCATGATAAACAACACTGAAAATAAATTTTGTATTAAATTTGTTTTATATATTTATTAAGTTGATTTTAATGTTTTCAATTATAATAATATATTATATATATGTTTTTT
Organism: uncultured Candidatus Peribacteria bacterium; assembly: GCA_964545685.1. GTDB lineage: Bacteria > Patescibacteriota > Gracilibacteria > BD1-5 > UBA6164 > CAZJHB01. Next base: position 1,627 of record CAZJHB010000260.1, read on the forward strand.
GTTTTAAAATAGATAAAAAATAGTTTTTTAAAAGTAATAACTTGATTGGCTAAAATAAAACATGAAAAAATCTACTCCTATCTTCTAAAAGAAGAACGCAGGTGATAAACACCACTATTTGGAGTAGATTTATTTCCACAGTTAATTTTATTCATATATATAAAAAGTCAAAAAATTTTTATTTTAATGAAATTATTATTAATTTACTTATTTGTTTTTATTATTAATATAATAGATAATATTACTTATATAATTATTATGAAATTAAAAACTATATATGATTTAGATGTTAAATGAGAGGATTATGAATATAACTTTCAAACTGAATTAACAAGAAAATTAGATTCTGTTGAGTGAGATTTTTCACAAGATATAATTAATGAAATATTA
>CAZJHB010000261.1:0-2014 GCA_964545685.1 uncultured Candidatus Peribacteria bacterium
AGTTAATAATGTGAGTGAAGTATCTATTGAAGATAATTGAGTTATTGAAACTTGAACAGTTGATTTATGATTTATTGAAACGTGAGATGAATCAGAGTTTTGTTGACCTTCATCCGAAGTATGTGCAGTTGATTTTTGAATAACAGAAACATGAGTTATAGATAAAGATAATAATGAAATGACAGAAGAAGAATTTCTTGATAGTGGTAGTTCAAAAGCAATAGAAAATGAAACAGATTTATGGAATCTTTATGAAGATAAAGAAGTATGATTTTATTTAAATTATCCTTTGAATGCTGTAATTTTATGAGAAGATGATTGAGAAATAAACGATGATAAATTTTCTTATAAAATAAGTACAAAAGAAATATGAATAGGTGATAATATTCCTATGAGTTTAAGTAAAGAACAAGAAGCTGAAACTATTGCTGGATTAGCTTCTTGAAAATTTTGAAAAAATTCAGATTTTGTTTTTGAAGAGTCTAAAAAAGTAATTCCAGTTGCTAATATATTTGCTCAAGATTATTTAGTTTTATGACGTTTTGAAGTTTGTAATGTAACTTTAGAAAAAGCTTTAGTATTTTATTATAATAATAAAGAAATAAAAATTAAATCTTCTTTTCCTAAAGATAAGTTAAAAGAACTTATGCCTGAATACTTTATAACTGATGAGACAAATTGTTTTGAAGAAAAAATTTGGAATTTTGATAAACAAAGTGATTTTTATAATACTTTGTTAAATAATGAAGCTCCAGAAAAAATTCAAAATTGGTTTAATGATTTTAATAAAATAAGTGATACTATTATATTTCATAATTAATAATTTAAGGGACCTCGACAAAATTATATAAATAAAAAAACGAAATACTCATATTGAGCATTTCGTTTTTTTGAAAATAAGAATAATATTTTATTTTGGCATAGGTGGAACTAAACAAGTACCAGTAGCAGTATTTCAAGCTGCATCAGTTGCTGTAATAATAGGATCAGAATTTAACATTAAGTGAGCAGTAACTTCATCAGATGAACCTGTAGCACTAGAAGTACCAATTTTTTTAATTCTTGGTTTAGTTCAAGGTGCTTCAGTTATTTTGAATTTATCTTCACTTTCAAAAATTCCAAGTCCTAATCAATTTATATCATATTCAACATATTTATCAACATTATCTGTAACAATAACTTGATAAAAACCATCTTCATTTTGTCATTTTGATTTTTCTCCTGATTTTGGTATGTTTTTTCATGTTGGATTAGTTGTTGGTATACACATTATAGTTGGAGGTGTTACATCTAATACATCTATGACTATTTCTTCAATACCAATTACATTTTTATTTTCATCTTCAAAAATTACATTACAACTTAATGTTTCTCATTCTAAAGAAGAATCATCTGGTACGCCAATTGTTTCATCAAAGTATACAGTTTCTCAGCTAGTTACAGTTGTACTACCTACTGGAGTAAGAGTAACATCTAATTCAGTACAATCAGAAGAATCAGTATTTACTGTTATAGGTAAATTTGTTAGTCATTCTAATATTTTTTCAGCTATATCAGAACTATCACTTGTAGTTGAAAGTACAGCTGATCATGGTACTAGACCAGCTATTTCATCCATTTCAGTAGATGCTCATGGGGCAGATAATCCTATAAATGTGATATTGTTTGCTATCATAGCTGCCACTACTGCTTCTTGATCTGGTCATCAATATATTTCTCAAAGGCTTCATACATCTGTTGGAATATGGAAAGTAGCATCTGTAGTTAGAGCAATTACATGTTTAGCTCCTTCTCTCCATTCAATTTTTTCAATAGTTTCCATTAGTCATATGTATTGACTTTCAGGCAAGTCTCAACCATATCATATTGAAAGGTTATCTATAGCAGTTGTCCATTCTCAGCCACTAGCTGTAAGTGATTGATTTAAATTAAATGGATAATCTCATAAGGAACCCGTAAAATAATAGTTTTCTGGAGCTCACCATGGTATTATTGGTTGGTCGATAAAGCTTGT
>CAZJHB010000262.1:0-2009 GCA_964545685.1 uncultured Candidatus Peribacteria bacterium
TAGAACAATTAAGTAATTTTGCAGATGATGAATTTTGTATTTTCCATTCAGAGCTGTTATGAATTACACTATCATCATTACTTTTTGTTTCAACTTCTGTATTATCACTAACAACTAAATCAGATGAAGAATTTGAAGTACTTGTTTCTCATTCATTATTGTTACCACAAGAGCTTATTATAAATAATGTTGTTAACATTAATATAAAAATAAATGAATTAGTAATTTTTATTTTCATTGTACAATTTATTAAATATCTAAAATAAGTGTTCTGTTTTTATGAATTTCTGTCTTTGACAGATCCATAGATACATTCAAAAATTCTTTAATCTTATCTAAATATACTCTCTCTGACTTAACAATTCCTTTTTCAAAAATACTTCATGCTTGTTTTGCTATAAGTTCTACATAGAAATATAATCAAAAATAAAACATATTTACATAAATATCTCATAATAAATCTTTTTTTGAATCAATCACAGCTTTCAACTCTAACAAATTATTCTTTAGTTGTTTCATTTTATCTTCATAAGATAAATTATTATTCTTTTCTAAATATTGAATAACATGACTTAATGATTTTTCTCATTCATAAAAAATTATATTCTCAAGAGTCAAAACTCTTATATAATCAAAATGAGCTTCATTCAAGTTTATAATATTTGACTTTCAAAAATATATATCTCAAATATAATTAAACTTTTCTAATGTAATATTTTCATTATCTAAATCAACTCTTGTAAATAATGAAAATAAAGTTTTTAATTCCTTTTTATCAATATTATTATCAATAATAACTGAAAATAATATTATTTTTAAATAAGAGTTTACTAATGTATGAAACTCCTTATCTGAAAAATTTAATTTTGTTATGTTCATAACTAAAAAATAATACAATAATACATATAAGATTATAGCATATTAATTTTATTTATGCAAAAATATGATGATTAATTATAATATTATAAAACAATTTTTTTTTATTTTTTGCATTAAGGAAAGTCTGAAAAATATTTTAATAGTTCATTAATTACTTTTTTATATTTTATTCAAACAAATAAGTCAATTCTATTTTCTACAATCTATTGTAATTTGACTTTCCTCATTTTTATTACATAATAAAAAACACAATAACTTAGACTGTATTCATAAAAAACAAAAAAAAGGAGAAAATTCCATGACTCATTCTAAAAATATTGTAATTAATGCTCCATACAAAGAAGCAAAACTCTACTGGATTTCCCTTATTATTATTTTAATAAGTAGCTTTTTGATTAACTTTTTAGTATCAATATTTTTTGATACCAAAACAATAATGTCAAACAATTTTATAGAAATGTTTGCTTCAAGTATAATTGGTATTTTGTTGACCAAGTTTTCGAGTAAAGCGATAATTTCTTACATCGGATACTTGATGGTTATTATTCCAGTAGGAATTGGTATTGCCGCATATGCACCAGAATATAGTTATTTAATGATTATAAAAAGTGTATATTTAACAACAATATTAATATTGTTTATGATATTTATAGGATTTTTTCTTTCAAATTTTTTTATAAGTATTAATGAAATCCTATTTGTTACATTCATCAGTTTAATTATAGCAAAATTTATTATAATCAATAGAGAAACTACATTTGTTATAAAAGACTGGATTATTGCAACTATTAGCCTTGGCTTCATTGCAAGTACTTATATAACTGCTCTTGAGGAAGATAAAGCAAAAATAAATAATGCAATATCAAGAGCCATTATTTTCTACTATTCTATAATTATTCTTTTTTTCCATCTTCCTAAATTATGAGAAAATATGGATAACTAAGTAATAATCATAAATTATAAAAACCGTGATACCTTTGGTATCACGGTTTTGTTTTTGAATAAAATAAATATATTTTATCTCACTTTCTACTTCACTAAACCAACCACATCAGATACAAAACCAAACCATCACCCTTCTCATCTATTTATTTTCCTCAATTGTTTATCACTTACTCAAAATTTTTGTC
>CAZJHB010000263.1:0-2000 GCA_964545685.1 uncultured Candidatus Peribacteria bacterium
TAATTAAAATGTCACTATAAATCAAAATAGAAATGTCACTAAATATAAAAATTATTTTAATATAAAACAAATATTAACTAACAAAAAAATTATGGTATGAATTCCTAAAAAAAAATTATTAAAAATCAACTAATCTTTTATTAATATCTCATCATTCAATGAATTTAATTTATTCTTAATATCAATTCATTTCAAATCTGGATATTTTTTTAAAATATCACTTCAAGTTATAAATTTTTTAGTTTTTAATATTTTTTGAAAATTATTATATAATTCTATAAGTTTAAAAGTAAGAACATCATTACTTGGTATTCTTCATTTGTGATCACATATTCAAACAATCATTAAATCATAAAAATACTTGTTCATCATAAATTTTCTTGATTTCAAAGTTTTCATTTCCATTACTTTAAATATTCTTAAATGATTTTGTATAATCCATAATATTTTTTGAGTTGATTTTTTTGAAAACTTAAATTCTTTTAAAATAACTTTTGAATTATCATAAGATATTTTTTCATGATTATAATAATGAACATATCAATTAAAATCTCTTGAATATGTTTCTACTTTTCAAATATCATGTAATAACAAAGTCCAATAAAAATCTATTTTTTCACTATTTTTAAAATTAATATTTAATCATTTATATCAATTTTTAAAGATAATATTTAGTTCTTGAATTGTCATCAATGTATGAGTCCAAACATTTCATTCTAAGTGATATATTGGTCATCATTCTATTTGTTCTAACTTATCAATAGATAATATAAATAACTTAAAAAATCAAATTTCTTTTAATTCTTCTAATGCTTGAATATTATTTTCTAATAATAATATTTTATCTAATTCTTCTTTTATTCTTTCAATGCTAATATTTTTTAACAATTTTATATTAGATTTTAAAATATTTAAATAATTTTTATCAAATAATTCAAAATTATACTTATTTTTAAATCTAATAAATCTAAGAATTCTTAAAGCATCTTCTTCAATCCTATCTAAAGCTTTTCATATAAATTTTATAACATTATTTTCTATATCTTTAATTCAATTTTGCGGATCTATATAACTATCATTTTCTATATCATAATAAATTGCATTACAACTAAAATCTCTTCTTGAAGAATCTTCAATTAAACTATTTGTAAATTCGACTTTTACTGGTTTTCTATTATCTAAAATTCATATATCTTTTCTAAAAGTAGTTATTTCAAAAACTTGTCATCATTCTTTTATAATAAGAGTTCAATATTTTTTTCATACCTCTTTTATTATTTTCAATACTTTATTCATCTCTAATGGAGTAGCATTAGTTGCTAAATCGATATCTCAATAATAAGTTCAATTTAGAAATTTTTCTCTTGTATATCATCAAACTATATATACTTTTTTATTGATTTTATTTAGTTTTGATGAAATTTTGATTAGATTGTTCATAATGAAATGGAATTTTATATTTTAAAAATAAATTATTCTAAAAAAAATTAAAAATTGACTTATAAAATAATTTTTTATAATATTTAATACTTTAAATAAATAAAAATTATTATAATGGAAAATATAGAAATAACAAGTAATTGAGAATTATTAAAATGATCTAATGAAGTTTTTGAAATTTCAGAAGTTAAAAAATTAATTGAATGAGTAAAAGCTTTTTCAGAACATATTTTAACTTCAGTAACTCAAGATTTTAGTCATTTAAATAAAACTATAGAGCATTGATGAGAAGAATATAATATAAAAATAATTTAACTATAATAATATTAAAAAAGAAAAGGCTAAGTAAATACTTTAGCCTTTTCTTTTTTAATATTATTACTTTCTTAACTGTTCAATTATTTTATACATAGACTTTACTTTTTTCTTATTTTATCTTAAATACTATATTAAAATCTATTTTTTAACAAATATTTTTTTTTTATATTGAATTATATTTAAATAAACCTCGGCCACCCCGGGCACCGGGTCGATCCCCAGCACCGGCACCCCGCGCTCGA
>CAZJHB010000264.1:0-1985 GCA_964545685.1 uncultured Candidatus Peribacteria bacterium
TCAAATTTTCCTAATTTATTTTATCTGAATTATGTAGTTTTTAAGACTTTAAAAACAAACTGACCCCCGAAAAATGGAATATTAAAAGGGATTAAAACATAAAAATGCCTTTAGTTCCTTAATATTAATAAAAAATTGAAAAATTATATTATATAATCACAAAAATTCTAACAAACTGGGAATATATAATTTTTATTCCCAAAAAAACAACAAAATTGGGATTTAAAAAATATATTTCAATTTTTAGTAATTTTATATAATTATCTCCTTACTTTTTATTGTTACAAAAGCAATATTTTTTATATACACACATAATAAATAATTAGTCAAACTTTACCGAATTTAAAGCGAATTTCATAGCAAGTATAATACATATTGTGATTTTTTGTAAGATGATGAGTTGGAGTTGGATAAAGAAATTAGATAAAAAAGTTAGTATATTAGAACTAAAAAAAGTAAGGGGTATTAAGTAATGTAGTGATGAGTGGAGCGAAGCGGAACGAAGAACGAAATGGAATAATACCCCTTACTTTTCGCCAAAACTTTTTACTACAAAAAAAAGAGATATATGATAAAATAATGTTAACTTACAACATTAACCATATATCTCCTATGAATAAGAATACACAATATATTTTAAATTACAAGCAAGAAATGAAAGATTGTCCTATTATTACTAGAATAAAGATATTAAAACCATTATTAGAAAAGAAAATAACTCAAAAAGAAATGGCTAATTCTTTATGAATTTGAAAAAATACTGTAAATAATACTGTCGCATTATTTAAATCTAATTCTAAAGATTGAGATAAAGATATTATTATTAATTCTCATACTTATAATTATGACTTTTTAAGACAAAAATTTGAATATCTATGATATAAAAGTAGAGCTCCTAATAGTCATAGTAGAAGTATAGAAAAAGATAGTTTAATTGGTAAAAAAATAATATCTTTACACAAAGAAATTAACAAGTGATATAAAAATATGAATACCTTTCTAGAAAAAAATCTTTGAATAAAAAAATATAAAAAATATTGAATAACAGAGGCTAAAATAAGATGATTTTATAAAAGAAATAATTTGATATATAAAAAGGTTAAATCTGAAAATAGAGAATATAGAAGTCCTTTTGATTTTCAAAAAACAATGGCTTTTTCTAGATTATATTTTGATATTAAACATATTCCTGATCAACATGCTTTACCTACTGAAATATATAATAAATTTAAGTACTGAGTAGATAAAGATGGAGTATTAATTGAATGATTACCAAAGTACGAATTAAATGTTATGGAACAAAATACTAGAATTAGATTTATAGTTTATTTAACAGAACTTGATACTAATTTAATATTTTGATTTATTGAATTAGTTTTACAATTTATTAGATGAAATAATTTTGTACCTTTCAGTGAAACAATTATCTTATGAACTGATGGATGAAGTGAATTTTTTTCAGGTAGTGAAAGAAAAAGAAAAGAATGGGAAGAAAAATTATCATATTTAAATGTAAGTTTTTATAGTTATGAATCGGCAAAAGACCCAAGAAAAAATTTGATTGAGAGAAGTCATTTATCTGATGATAGTGAATTTTATATTCCTAGATGATTTTTTATTAATTCCAAAGATGATTTTTTAAAAGAAGCTAAAGATCGGAATTACTATCGGAATTTTGAAAGACATCACTCTTGAAGATTTATGGATAACTTAACTCCTATTGAAAAAGCTAAAAAACTTGGAATTTACAATATTGATATTATTAAAATTTTTCCTACTTTTATATTACAAAATCATTACCTTATTATTCACAACATTAAAAAATCACAAAATGTTTTGACCCAGGACCATTTAAAGCGAATTTTTGCTTGACAAGAAAATAAAAATCAATATCATAATAATTATTATAATTAAGTATATTTTATGTATTTACAACAAGCTACAACAAGCTACAACAAGCTACATAAATGAGTTAACTTACTTAA
>CAZJHB010000265.1:0-1980 GCA_964545685.1 uncultured Candidatus Peribacteria bacterium
AAAGAAGAACCAACAATTTTAGAAAATACAAAAGAAAAATTTAATGATATAAAACAATGGATAATTGATTTATTCAAAGGTAATAAAGTGGATTCATTTGTATGAGCTAATGGTGAGAAAGTAAATATTAAATTTGATGAAAAAACTTGAAAATTTGAATTTGATACTTCATTTTTTGATAATGTATCTGATAGTGAATTTGATTTACAAGATTTATTAAAAAATGAAAGAATTAGTGATATACAAAATCCAAATGCTGCAAAATCTTTTGTTAAAAGATATAAAGAAAGAATGGAAAAAGCTTATAATCAAAAAGTATTAGATAAAGCTATTGAATCTGTTACAACAGAAAAATATAATTGATGAATAGAAAAACATAAAATAAAAAATAATATTCAAATAATTGAAGAATTTGAAAGTAAAGATTGAAAAGATTTAAAGGTTAAGTTAATTAGAAAATATGTTGCTTGAGAATTTGATTGAGTTTATTTAAAAATTGGTACTACATTTAGTAATAAAGTAAGTAGTGAAAAATTAAATGTTGAAAATATAAATCCAGAACTTATAAAAAATGAAACAGAAAAATTAAAGAATAAATATGAAGATAAAGTAGCTAAAAAGAAAAATAAGAAAAAATAAAAATATTAGAAATAGTTTAAAAATATCATAATTCATTATATTAATATATAGAATATATTGAATTGATATTAAATATTGATAATTTAATTTCGTATTTTTGTATAAAAAATATTAATATGATAAAATAATAGTATTATATTAATATTTTTTTATTATGAAAAATTACTTCAAAAATTATAAAAAGTTTGGTATATGTATAATTTTTTGATTATTTATTAGTTTTTCACAAGTACATGCAAATATTTTAGATGATATAAATAACTTTTTTGACGAAAAGATAAGTTCATTAGAAACAGATATTGATTATTTTATTGATGTAAAAAAAGAATCAATAAAACAAGATATTATTGATACAGTTCAACCTGCAATAGAAGAAAAGAAAGAAGAAATAATAAATGAAGTAAATAATGAGTTAGAGCAAAAAAAAGAAGAAATAATAAATGAAATAAATATTGAGTTTAAAGCTTTAGATGAGCAATTAAATGTATTAAAATGAGATATATTAGAAGTAGATAAAATAGCTCAAGAAAATTCTGATTTATGGTCAAAATTTTTATATATGGGGCAAATAGTTTTATTATATATGGGATACTTAATTTCAATTATTGTTATTTTTAAACTTTGTGTATTAGTTTTAAAAGTTATTTGAAAATTTATATTATTTCATCTTCATGATAATACAAAATATTTACAATTACAAGAACAATTATTTAGGCCTAAAATTAGTATTAAAAAGAGTATTGATGTAAGTATAAAAGATGATTTTTATGTAAGATATAATTCCATATTAAAATATGGTAATACTCAAGTTTCTATATGGTGATTTCCTTTTTGAATATTTAATTTTTTTGCTTATTTAAAATGAGTATGGGTATGTGATAAAGTAAGTAATTGAAAAATTACTATCACTTCACCAAATCATTATAGTTTTTTGACCAAAGTAGTAATTCCTAAATGATGAATTTTTGTATTCAATTTAGCAAATCTTGTTGCGTTTGAAAAATGACTAAAAATCAAAACAAAACGGAGAATTTTTTCACTAGCTTCTTTTTTAGAAAAAAAGTTTAAGTTTCATTATGTTGAGTGACCAGCAACTCTTTATCTTTATTGAGTAGGGGAAATAGTAACAGAATCAATAAATTGAAGTACTTCATATGAGAAAAATACTATTATTTGATTTTCAGGTAATTTGAAAAGAAATATAAATATTGTGCAAAAGTTTTGATCTTATTTATTTACAAAAAATTCTTTAAAAGAACATTTTACTTGAAAATGATATATTATTAGACAAAAATTTTGAGTAAGTGATAAACAATTGAGGAAAATAAATAGATGAGAAGG
>CAZJHB010000266.1:0-1977 GCA_964545685.1 uncultured Candidatus Peribacteria bacterium
TTTAGCAAGAGATTTTTTGATGTTTTTTAAAAAAGTTTTGGAAATCCGGGTTAATGATATTTTAAAAAAATATAAATGAAATATTGAAGATATTGTTTATTTTGGACATGCAAATAAAAGTAGTGTTTCAGATATTGATGAAGATAATGTATCAGATTTAATAAACTTGAATGATAAAAATATTAATATGACTTTAGTAGCTTGTAATTCTTGAAAATGAGATAATAGTATAGCACAACAAATTAGTAATTCTATTTGAATAACTGTAATTGCTCCTAATGCATACGTTTCTGTAAGTTTTATTGAATGAATTAATCAAAAAACAGCATATCCTTGAATGTTTGATCCAAATAAAAAAGCTTATGAACCTTCATTTGCTAATTTTTGAAATACTAAATATTTTATAGATCCATCACCTATATTTGAAGCAGAATGGAAAACATTTTATCCAACTAATTTATAATTTATATGACTTACTTAATTTATTTTTTCCTTATAATATTTTTAGTTAAATATTTAATTTTAAGAAAACAAAAGAATATAAAAATTATAATTTTTTCTTCAATGAATTATATTTTAATCTTTATAATTATCAATATTTTGGCTAATATATATTATAAATTTAAAATATTACAAGAAATATTTATATCAAAAGTTATTATTTGACTTTTTGTTATTATATTAATCCCTTATTTTATAATATATATTGATGAAAAATATATGTTGAGAAATAAAGATATAAAATTATTAAATATTATATTATGTATTTGATTATATTATTTAGTGCTAATTATTTCAATGATTTTATATAAATATTCACTAGAATTATTTATATAATTAATAAAATAAGAATAAATTAATAATATTTATTTATAAAAAACATTATAATTTAGCTAGAAATACTTTTTTAGCTAAATTATATTTTTAATATAACTGAGATAAAATAGAAAGATTTTTCTACGATGATTTATGAAATAGAACAAGCCAAGAAAGTTATACATTAAAAGAAGTTCAAGAAGAAACTTGTACAGAAGAAACAGTGGTTGAAGATGTAACATTACCGAATGGTAAAACTAAAACAATAGAAAGGAAAGTAAATGTATGTGAGACTGCAACAACACAAGAAGAAAAAGAAAGGAATTCGATTACTTATGATACTAATACTTTAAACCAATATACAAAACTTCAAAGTTTAAATAAAAATGATGAGCGTTTAAAACTAGAATTAATTTAAATAAATGCCAAATGGTAGTATGTCAGTAAATAAACTTGACAAAATAATTAAAATCAGTATACAAGTGCTATCTAACTATAGTATCGGACTATTAGTTATGATATTAAAAACCATTTTTGGAGGAAAAGATGAAACAGATTATTGCATTGGTATTAGCTGTATTTATGTTTTCTATTACCGTGTTCGGATGTGGTAGCAGAAATCAACCCAGTTTACCTGAAAAAGAATTTAATACTACCATAGTATTTCCAAATTTCTATGAACATGTGAAAAAACTTACTCTACAAGGTATTGAATTAAGAAATTGTATTCTTCGAAATCAGTCGGGAACTATTTTGTTGAATAATGAAGAATTAGTGATTAATTTGGATAAAGGGGAAAAATTAATCTTTAGAAGAGGAAAAACGACTCCTTTGAAGGTAATTGAAACTCTTCCGGGCCAACAACTTAAATATTCCATTAATAGAGACCAATCAGTTGGTCTAATTCCAGCTATATATGGTGCACTAAGCAATTCAGATATCAATGAAATGGGTTGGAAACTTTTTTTCATTAAAACTGATGAGGAATATGAGTTTGTAAAAAAATACGGGATTTTAATTATATAATTAAATACCGGTAATGTATAATCTTTTGTATAATGAACAGCCTACATTTTATGTAGGCTGTTTTGGTTTTATATATAAATTTAAGGTTTCCCCATAATTTTACAAACATTGTTTTAAAATAGATAAAAAGTTCCA
>CAZJHB010000267.1:0-1975 GCA_964545685.1 uncultured Candidatus Peribacteria bacterium
ACTTTAGATGAAATTAAGAATATATTTGAGAAGTAAAATATATTATATGTTCTAAAAAAGATATATTTTGTTTTTCAAATATATCTTTTTTAATTCTTCAATTATTACTATTTTATTTTACACAACGAAAACCAACACTAGCATATTTAGTACTAGAAAACCAATCTAGATATAATGAATAAATACCTGCATAAGCAGCATTAGTATTTCCACCTCAACGAATAAAAATATTATCTCTATCTTCAGTGTTCGTAGCATATATTCTTCACATTCAATTATCTGCATTATAATTTCATTTTGGTCAATATCATTCTTTAGTATAAGGAGAGATAAACATACAAGTTCAATAATTAAAGCTATCTGTACCGTACCATCATTTCCGTTTCCATCAAGTATTATTACTACACATAGATTCTGTTGAGAAACTATTTGTATTAAAATTTGTTCAATCTATAGTATTTCATTTATTTACATGTTCCCATACATTTCAAGCTAAATCTGTTATTTTATATCCATTTGATAACATTAATTGTCTCTCTAAAAAGCAAGTTTCTCATCATGTTGGATCAATATAAATATCATCATCATCATAACATCATATTGTTATACCAGGATTACCTGATAATTTATTATCTAATCCATTTTCTACATATCAACTTCATATTCTTTCATTTGACCAATTAGTTCATTGGTGTTCTATATTTCTTGCTATCGACATCCATTCATTATTTGTTATTAAATGTGTTCCTATCTCACCACATTCTGACATAGCTTCTAATTGTGTTATTTCTGTTATTGGTGAATTTCACACTTTACTTATTATATTTCATTGATCTCAATTATCTAAGTATGAATATGTTTCCCAATCTCATGAATTATCTACTACTTCTCATAATCAAAATGATATCTCATATTTTGCAACTGCAAATCATCTACATACATAATCATTTCAATTATATGTTACTTCTTTCTCATAATAACTATCTTTTAATGTCATTCATGTTCAATATGATTCATATACTCAATCTGATACAAAATATCTAGCTGGTACCCAAATCCATTTTCATAAACTACCATCAATGTTTTCTGATACCCAATTATTACACGCATTAATTGCATTAACATTCTCATCTCAAAATACATAACACTTTTTAGTTATTTTATCATATTTTAATTCACTTGATGTCCATCCATTTGTATCTATAAATATTGTATCCTCATAGTAACACCATTTTGTATTTACATTTTCTGTATTACCCAAGATTACTACATCTACAAAACTTACCTTTTCTCTAGCTGTAGTTTTTGACAATATATCAGTATATTCTGCTTTATTTGCTAATTGTGTTCAATCATAAGCACTTTGAATTGCATGTAATAGTGCTAATTTTTCTAAGTCTGTTGAATCCTTTGTAATTATTCATTTATATACTGATAATCTTATATCCAATCATCATGTTGATACTCAAGGCAAATTATCCCCTCACGATATTATTTGTGATTTTATCAAATCACTATCCAAATCATCATTTGAAATTATTTCAGCATTTATTATACTAGGTGTAGGAACATAAAAACTTGATGTTTTTATGTAGATTCAGTTATAATTACCATCTATTTTAGGATAATCTAAAGTTGCTGCATTAGTATTTAAAAAAAATAATGGTCTAGTCCCTTTCCCGCTATATAGCGGGTGGTTAGAGTGGGGTAAAAATCATAATATTTCACTTTCATACAATCCCAATACCTCATACTCTGTTTGACTATATGTTGTTGAATATGTATATTCTAATCATGTTGATGGGTCTGTTGGTTTTTCATTTAAATTTCTTGATAAATTAGTTGAAACTTGATCTCAAACTATTCATTGATACCACAGTATTTCTCATGAATATGATACTGTCAAACTTTCATCTGGTTTTGGATATTTTCAAGTATTTAAACTAAATAATTCTACACTCTTTTTGATATTAGA
>CAZJHB010000268.1:0-1973 GCA_964545685.1 uncultured Candidatus Peribacteria bacterium
CAGATCCATTAACAGAAAATGAGTATACATATTCAAGAACTTATGCTTGAAATGAATATGAACTTCTTAGTATTTATGAAAGCGACTTAATGAGTTTTAACTCATTAATGCCCTTCGTAGCTTTAGCGAAGAAGGGGTATAATTCAAACTTATTAAATCAAACTAATGCATCAAATTCAAACTATCCAAAAATAAATGGTAATTATAATGGAGTATATGTAAAAGCAGGGACTTATTATATACCAACACCAAGTATAATAAATGCATTAAATACAGATTTAGATTTAGAAACACAAACAGATTGATTATTATCACAAATAATAACATGATGAGATAATAATATATCTAATGCATGATTTGAAGCAACAACTTGATGATTAACTTGAATGAGTGTAAAGATATTTAGTTGAACATTAGATACAGATTTAGGAGAAGATGATAATGGAAAAAAAGCATTATTAGCACAGGCCTTAATAGATGCATATAGTTGAACAACTTTAGCTAATGTATGAGTGTATAAAACAATAGTAGAAACAGCAAGTGAAGATTTAGTAAGTTTAGTAGATACATTTGTATTAAATAAAGATAATTTTACAAATACAACAAGTAGTAATGATTGATGAACTACTTCATCAGTTTTAATCACTCAAACAGAATGTGAAGATGAAGCTTGATGGCTTTGGGTAGATTCAAGCAATGATGTATATATAGGTGCTTCACAGTGAGATTGATTTTGTATATCACCAAGAATATGAGATTTTTGAGATATTACTTGAAATGGTATATCTTGGAATGGATGGTGAAATCAAAATGATTGAAATTATAATTGATGGGATGCAAATAATGTAGATGATTATAATTATGCAACATATAACTTATGAAATCCATATCCACAATATTGACAAACAAGAACACTTGATACGTTAAATTGATATACTTGTAGTGCTTTAAATTCTTGATCAAGTGATGTAGATTGAACATATTGAGATACAATAATATGAAGAATGAAATGGTTACAGACAAATAAGTCTAATCTTACAGCTCTACAATCAATAGATTGGATAAATTGAGCTACACCACCTAATGGTCATCCAATACCAGCCTTATATATAGCAGATTGTATAGATTGAGTAAAAGATTTATGAGGAAATATGGAATATAAACATCAACCAAATGAGTGATTAAATGAAACAATAACATACAATCAATATAAAACCGAAGTAACAACTTTAAATACAGATACAGCTTATTTAAGTGATACAACTTATCAAAATAGACAAAAATATTTAACAGCATGGACTCAAAAATCAGGATCACATTTACCAAGTGCTTTTAGTTATATAACAAGTTGAAAAGCATCAGCAAATGATGATGATTGAGATTTTTTAACTTGAAATGATAGATGAGAATATCAAGTAGCCTGTGAAGCATGATTATTTTGAGCAGTAACATGGAATTGAAGTAATCAATATACTTCTACAGCAGTTTGATCTGATGATACAGATAATGAACGGATATGGACTTCAGCTATTGGTACTCCCACTGGTACTCGTTGGGGTCGTACTGCTCGTGTAGTAGGTAGCACTGGTTGTGGAGACCAGGGTTACACTAGTACAGGTTATCGTTATGGTATTCTCTCTGCTAGGTTTGTCGTTCGTCCGTAGAGAGCAATCCCGCTTAAGCGGGACCAAAAATCTAAAAATCTCCCGCTAAAGCCGGGACAGGCAAAAAAAATTATCCCAAGCTTGGGATAATTTTTTAATTACTAAATCTCTTATGCCTATGGCGTGAGAGATTTTCTTAAAAGCATAAGAAAGCATAAGGAATTTTGCTAAAAGCGTAAGGAAAATATATTATACAACATTGAAGCGTAAGAAAAGCGTAAGGAGAGCATAAGAAAATTGTTTTATTTAAGCCATTTTAAGAAATACTAACTTGTCAAGTTTTTTAACCCCTCCCCCTATCGGGTACTC
>CAZJHB010000269.1:0-1964 GCA_964545685.1 uncultured Candidatus Peribacteria bacterium
GAAATAAGTATTCAAATTTCATCTTTTTTATTATAATAAGTAATTTTTTTAAAATCACTTCAAATTTTTAATTTTCTAATATTTTCAGATGCCTGTTTAATTGGTAACAAAATCTTTCTAACAAAAATAAGCATAAAAAGAATTATTATTCAAATAGCGATAATATTAGTAATAATAATAGATTTAAATAATCTTTGTACAAAATTATATTCTGGGGTTCAAACTTCTTTTATAGCTTCTAAAATAAGTCAAAAATTATCAGTAGGAATTAATTCTTCTATATATTTTGGAGCAACTCAACTTTTTACTAGATAATTAATAACTATATCAGCATTTTGCTTTTGAGTAATTGTTATTTTTCAATCACTATTCTCCAAAAGTTCAAAAAACTCTATTTCTGTATCAGTAAAAATACTATTAATGTCATCGATAGTTTGTTTTTCTAAAATTTCATTAATATATCCAATAGTTACTTCATTTTTTGTTTGATTCGTTTCAATTAAATATAATTTTAAATATGTATTATAGAAAAAATAAAAAGATATTATATTAACGGCAGTTATAAAAAGAATACTAAAAACAAATGAAATTGTTATTTTTTTTGCTATTGTCATTTTTATTTATTTAAACGATATCATTTTCATCTGATTGTTAAAATCAAGTCCTTTATTCATATTTTTTTTCTTAAATTTTTAATATGAGTATCCAATGTTCTATCATAAATATAATTATCGTATCACATCACTTGTGTCATTAATTCCTCTCTAGAAATCATTTTTCAATTATTTTCTAAAATAGTACGAAATAATTCATATTCATTAGAAGTTAAAGAAATTTCGTTATTATCAACAAAAACAATTTTTTTATCTAAATCTAATTCCAAATTTTGATATTTAATTTTATTTAAATCTTGTTCAGAAGTTTTTTTATATCTTCTAAAAATAGTATTTATTCTTGCAAGTAATTCCCTTGGAGAAAAAGGTTTTGCAATATAATCATCAGCTCAAATTTCTAATCAAGTAATCCTATCAAGTTCAGAACTTCTTGCAGTTAACATAATAATAGATAAAGAAGAATTGGAGCTTACTTCTTTACATATTTCAATTCAATTTTTTCAAGGCAAATTAATATCTAATATTATTAAATCAGGCTTATATTTATTTATCTTTTTAATAGCTTTTATTCAGTCAAAGCATAAATCAACATCAAATCCTGAATTTTCTAAGTATAGCTTTAAAGATTCTGCTATTCATATATCATCTTCTATTATCAATATTTTATTCATTATACAAAATTACTATTATAAATTGTGTAATATTCTATAATAAAAAATTTTTTTTTCAAATTAAATTTGCTTTTTATATTTTTTTTTATACAATTTGCTTCGTAAAAAATGATCTTTATTATATAATTTAAATATTATGGCTTTCGGTCCTAAGAAAAAACACTCTAAATCAAGATCTAAAACTAGAACTACAAATTGGATAGCAATTACTGCTAAAAAATTAAAAGAAAGAGTGGCATTAAACAAGGAAGGTAATTGATTATCTCATTTTGTTGATGAAAATGGAACTTATAAAGGTGAACAAGTTTTAAATATTAAAACTAAACAAAAAAAAGTTTCAAGAATATAAATATATTATTTAAAGTAACATAGGTTTTAATAATAAATCTATGTTACTTTTTGTTATTAATTAAATAATATGCAAATAAGTAGAAAAAAATCTAGAAAATTCTTATTTCAAGAATTATATTCTTCAAAATTTAATGATTTTAAGGAAGAAGCTTTTTTTAATTCATTTTATTATTGAACCTTTAGTTTTAATTTAGATAAAAACTATATTGAAGAAGTAAAAAAAATCATAGAAGACAAAAAAGATTTTTTAAATAGTATAATAATTAAATATGCTCCAAAATTTAATATAGAAAATATGAGTATTATTTATATTTTACCTATATATATT
>CAZJHB010000270.1:0-1963 GCA_964545685.1 uncultured Candidatus Peribacteria bacterium
TATAGATTCAAATTTTAAGTTACATATAAAAAATTTTTTAAAGTATTAATAATGTGGTTAAGTGTAAAATAGAGGATAGTATGAATTTTTGAATAAGACGATAGATTATATTTATCGTCTTTTTTTTGTGTTTACAAAATAATATAAAAATATATACTATTTATATTATTAGTATAAAGATAAAATTATGTCTAAAGAATTGAAGAAAATTGGTAATAAAATTGCATTGTTTGAATGAGAAGAAGTTAGAAAAACTATTTATAATGATGAATGGTGGTTTGTTATATCTGATGTAGTAAAAATACTAACTCAATCAAAAGATCCTAGTTGATATATAAAAGATATGAGAAGAAGAAATGAAAGCCTTTCTGAAGGGTGGGGGCAAATTGCCACCCCCCTTGAAATTAATACGGCAGGTTGAAAACAAAAAATAAATTGTGCAAATACTGAGTGAATTTTGAGAATAATACAATCAATTCCTTCTCCAAGAGCTGAACCATTCAAAAAATGGTTAGCAAAAGTTTGATATGAAAGAATACAAGAAATAGAAGATCCTGAATTAGCGATGAATAGAATGATAGAAACTTATGAAAAAAAATGATATCCTAAAGACTGGATAGATATTAGAACAAGATGAATACCTGTAAGAAAATGATTAACAAATGAATGGGATGAAAGATGATGAGATAAATGATATTGAATTCTTATAAATGAAGTTTATAAAGCATATTCTTGAATGAATAATACTGATTGGAAAAAGTCAAAATGAATGAAGAAATCTCATAATTTACGTGATTGAATGACTCCTACAGAATTGATATTAACTATGTTAGCAGAACAATCAACAACAGATATAACAAAATCTCGTGATGCAAAATGAATGTGAGAGTTGAAAAAAGCAAGTAAAGATTGAGGATGAGTTGCTTTTAAAGCTAGACAAGAACTTATTGAACAAACAGGAAATGATCCAATAAGTAAAGAGAATTATTTAGAAGAAGTTAAAGAAAGTAGGAGATTGAAATGAGAGGATTAAAAGTGAAAGATACATATTAAATAATTATGTTTTATAATATATATTAAATTTAATTTACCTTAGGAATATTTATATATTATACATATTTTTCAACTTTAGTTATAATATTTTTCACAATGCCCCACCATTCTTCGTACCGCTGAAGAGGCACTACGAATGGTATGGCTAAATGGCACCGTGTGCTTCTTAACTTTAGTAAAGAAGTACGGCCATAGATTAGTACATGTAATTGAATAGAATGAGTGAAAAATATTAAGTGAAGATTGGACAATTAACATTAAATAACTTAAAAAAGATAGAAAAAATAAATCTATCTTTTTTTCTGAATTTGTTTTTGATTTATATTTATGTTTTTATTCTTTGGGTAATAAATCATTCTTTAATTTCCATCCAAGTATTAAATTAGTCCTATCTTTAATTTCAATTCTTTCCCACATTAATATAAGATTGCCAAGTTCAAATTGCCATTCTCATTCAGTCATGTGTGATGGTCTAATTTTTGACCATTTTTCAACAAAATTAGGATTTTCAGGATTAATATCTTTATTGTAAGCAAAAGCATCATTTTCAAAATTAATTCCTGTATTTGTTTTAATAGTTCAATTCATTATATTTTTATAAATTAATAATTAATTTAATTATATATACTTAAAAAAACACATTGTCAAGTAATTTTAAAGATTGAATTAAAGAATTTAAATCTTGTATTATAAGCAAATATAAAAAATATTTTAGATAAAAGAAGAATTGTAGAATTCAATAAGTTATGAATTGAATTTTTATTTTCAAAAGTATTCCAATTTATAGTTTTTTTCTTATAATATATTAAGAATAATTTATAATATTTATATATGAGAATATTAGTTTTTTGAGACAGTTTTTCAATATTTTTTTGATTGATGTTCAAGAAGAGAATATTGAAAAGAAAAA
>CAZJHB010000271.1:0-1954 GCA_964545685.1 uncultured Candidatus Peribacteria bacterium
AAAATGTTTATAATTTAAATTAACTTTTCAAATTTTTATTTGTTTTTCTTCCATATTAAATTTAAAATATATTATATAAAAAGATTATATTAGTATTATAATCTTTTTCAAATTTTTATTTTAATTAAATTTTCTTAACAGGAGCAATTCTAATATTCATTTTTTTAATTCATTTTCAAATAAAAGCAATTTCTGCTAATTCTCATTTCATAGAAGTTATTATACCATTTCAAAATTTGTGATGAGATACTCTATCTCACGTTTTAAATTGTGATACATCATTTTCAACTTTTTTTATTTTTGTAACAACAGAATTTCAAGTGCTCGGATGACTAAAATCATTACTTAAATTACAAGAAAAAGGATTATTGTTTTTAATTAAATTAGATAAATCATAATTTTCTATTAATTCTTCTGGAATTTCTGATATGAATCTACTTTCAGGGTTTCTTACAAAATCTCAAAAATGAAATCTTTCTCATGCTCTAGAAATATATAATTCTTCTCTGGCTCTTGTCATTGCTACATACATTAATCTTCTTTCTTCTTCAAGAGCTGAATTATCATTAACAGATCTAAAACTTGGAAAAATTCAATCTTCGGCTCAACAAAGAAAAACTCTTTTTTCTTCTAATCATTTTGATGTATGAATGGTCATCAAAGTTACATATTCCTCTCTGTTATCCTTACTATCCATATCAGTAATTAAAGCAACTTCTTCAAGAAATTGTGATAATGATTCTCTTGGAGATAATCAATTAAATTCAGAAGCAACAGTTATTAATTCATCAATATTTTCAAGTTTTGAAATTTTATCATCACTTGATAATCATTCTCAAATATATTCTTCATATTTTACTAATGATATAATTTTTTTTATTAATTCAGCTACTTCAATTTCGTTTGAATATTTTACAAGAGTTTCAACTATATTATAAAAATTTTTTAGTGAGTTTTTTGCCATTGGTTTCAATTCAACTACTTCATCAATATTTGAAATAATGTCATAATAACTAAGTCAAAAATTTTCTTTATAATTATCTAAAACAGATATACTAGTTGGTCAAATTTTTCTTTTTGGTACATTAATTATTCTTTTAAATCATACAACATCATTAAGATTATGAATTATTCTTAAATAAGCTAAAATATCTTTTATTTCTTTTCTATCATAAAATTTTTGTCATCAAATAACTCTATAAGCTATACCTTTAATCATCAAAGCCTCTTCAATCTGCCTTGATTGAGCATTCGTTCTATATAGAATAAGATTATCAGATAATTTAACCTCTGTAGCTTTAGCAAAAGAAGATTTTTCCATAATAATATCAGCGATAATTTTTGCTTCTAATTTGTCATCAGGAGCTTCAATATATGTAATTTTTTCTCATTCAATATTATTTGTCCAAAGATTTTTTTTAATTCAATTCTGATTGTTTGCTATTACAGAATTAGCTCATAAAATTATACTTTTAGTAGATCTATAATTTTGTTCCAATTTTACTTCTAATGCATCTGGGTAATCTTTTTTAAAATTTATTATATTTCTCATATCAGCTCAACGCCAACTATAGATAGATTGATAATCGTCTCCAACTACAGCTAAATTGTTATATTTTTGTGCTAATAATTTAACAATATTATACTGTGGAGTATTTGTATCTTGGTACTCATCAATCATTAAATATTTATATTTTTCTTGATAAGCATCTAAGATTTGTGGAATCTTTAATAATGATAATGTTTTAATTAAAATATCATCAAAATCCATAGCATTATTTTTTCTTAAATTTTCTTCATATTTTAAATATACTTTATAAACAACTTCCTTTAAACTACTATCAACTTCTATTTCATATTCTTTTGCCGATATTAATGCATTTTTTGCATTAGAAATATAAAAAGCCACCTGCTTTGCTGGATATTCCTTTTCATCAAGCTTTAAGTCATTTTT
>CAZJHB010000272.1:0-1941 GCA_964545685.1 uncultured Candidatus Peribacteria bacterium
ATTCAGGTTTTATATGAGTATTTCAAGTATTTTCAAATTCATTTGAAAATATTATGCTAAAATCATTATTAATTTTATCATCAATATTGTTATCTAAATTATTATTATCAATAATATTTCCTTTACTATCCACAATAATATTTCCATTATCATCAACAATATTACCTTTATCATCAACAATGATATTTCCATTATTATCAATAACATTTCCTTCATTATCTACAATAATATTTCCATTATCATCAACAATATTATCTTTATCATCAACAATGATATTTCCACTATCATCAATAATATTTCCTTCATTATCCACAATAATATTTCCATTATCATCAATAATATTTCCTTCATTATCCACAATAATATTTCCACTATCATCAATAATATTTCCTTCATTATCCACAATAATATTTCCTTTATCATCAATAATATTTCCTTTATCATCAATTATAATATCATCTTTTTCTTCATTACCTATTATAATATCTTTTATATTATCAATACATTTTTTATCATAATAACTACTAGAAAAATCTCATAAAGGACAATCATCTTTTTTTAAATTTCCCCATCAATATCATCAACTGCTCCTAATTTCAGTATCTTTTACATTTCATTCTTTTTCTATTTCTCAGTCAACTGTTATAAGTAATAATATTCAGTAATCAACATTTACTGTTATTTGTCAACTTCAACTATTTGAATTTTTAAAAAATAAGGCTCAATAATGTCATCCTGGAGTTGCATCTGCAGGTATATTTATATCAAAAGTAATTTCTTTTTCTGTATTTGGTAAAATATCAAAACTTCAAGTTGATACTTGTATCCAATCTGCTAATTCTTGTCAGCTATATTCATTTGAATTTTTCTTAATAAAAATTGGTTCTCAAGAGTTGTTTTTTGCTTCAAAATTTGCTTTTCAAGTATTTATTGTAATGGTTTTATTTGTTCTATTAAATAAAAGAGCTGTTTTTGTAACTGTTGTTCAAGTACTTGCTTCAATTTCGTATTTAATAGGGGATATTGTAAAGTTTATGCTAGAATTGAATAATTCATTAGCATTAGAATTATTATAAAATATAAAGAAACTAATAAAAAATAAAGTTATGATTTTTAAATTTTTTAACATAAAAATTAATTAAAATAATTAAAGGTTGATTATATTTTACTAAAAAAAGTTAAAAATCAAAAAAAATTCCGAAAAAAACGGAATTTTTTAATAATTTTATTATTACTAAAAGCTACCTGTAATAGTAAAAGTAACAGTATCTTCATATTCTCATGCTGGAGTTTGTGCATTAGCAGTAGCTCCTACTATAAATTCTACATCAACATTACTTCAATTAAATTGTTCTGGTTTATCTGTAGAATAGATAATATGTTCAGTTGTATTATTATTTACTTCAGTAGCAGATAATGGAGAACTAGGAGTAAAACCTGTAATTGTAGAATCATGTGTACCTATACTAGAAGAATATGTATATGATTCAGCTACACCATCAAGACTTCAACTATTATTCATTACAATAGTATTATTACTTTGGTTAATAAGTCAACCACTTCCAGATTTTGCTGTAACAACAACTCCATTGGCTGCATTAGTACCAATTTCTATATCTAAACTTCAAGTAGATTCTATATCAGCAATTAAGGTACCAAGATTTATTTCACTAGCAGAAAGAACCATTGTTATAGTAGGTAATACTTTTGCTTTTACTTTTATTCCTGCAATAGAACCTGTTGCACTACCTGGAAAATTATCATCCCAAATAATATCTGTATCAAAAGCTCAAGTTCATGAAACTGAACCACTTCAAATTACTGTAGCAGCAAATGTATTTCATGTGTTAGCTACAATCATCATTATAAGTCATAAACTTGCAATGATTTTTTGTATTTTTGTTTTTGTCATAAATGTAATATTTATAATATAAAATATAA
>CAZJHB010000273.1:0-1936 GCA_964545685.1 uncultured Candidatus Peribacteria bacterium
ACAGCATTAAGAGGCATTCAATAGTTTCATCTATGTAAAAAATCATCATCTAAGTATCATTTTCTATAATCATCTTTATTATTTAATAAAATATCTTGTTTTTTCTTACTTAATTTTTTTATATATTCAAAATCAATTCAAAATATTTCAAACTTAAATTTTCAATCTAAAATTTTGAATTTGAACAAGAAATCTCTTTTATCATTATCTACATATCAATGTTTTAATAAAATATCTCTCATATTTTCCTCAGCTTTTTCTCTCAAAATTATACTTTTATATCTAACATAATTACGATATCTAAATATATCATTATCATCTTTAAATATTCATACTTTTTTAAAAAAAGAAAACATTTTTCATTCTGTTTTGTCAGAAATACTAATTCTATCACTATCAATATATTTATCTATATTATTTTTTATACTTTCATATTCTTCCTTAAATATATCTTCATTTTGGTACATAAAATTAGTTAATTCTGTTGAATATTCATCACCCACTAATCATTCTTCATATTCAAAAAGAGTAAATTGAAATCAATCTGGAAATAATACTGATGCAATTGGTTTTTCCCAGTTAACTATAATCTCTCAATCTTCTACCATTGAATTCTCTTTAAAATAATTAGCTATATCAAACTCTTCTTTTGATGTTAATCAATCTTGATGTCAATTTTTGAATGTATCTGTATGCCTTGAAGTTTTTCTTTCTTTTAATATATATTTTTTATCTCATATATTTACTTCATAAACTCTATCTTTAATTTGTTTTCTATTCTTCCATAATTTTGAATCTAATATATCCAAATCAATATTACTATTTTTATATATAACAACTCAACTATCTAATACAATTTCTTCTTTATCTAAATTAATATCTTTATTATCTGCTAATTCTGCACTTAATGCTAATAATTTTACATCCCTAGCCATAGCATACCTATTAGCAACCATTGCTTTTTCTTCATTAGTCATTCATTCCATAAATATACCTTCTTCTATACACTCTTTCAACCTATTATCCCTCATTGTATGATTATTTTTGTATAAATCTTTGATTATTTCTGGAGTAATTAATAAAGTTGAGCTTCTTAAATCTCCTTCAATTTGTTCATCTGGTACTTCTTTTAATTCTAAATATTTTATAATTTCATCTCTATATTTATCAATATAGCTTGATATTTTTTCATTTACTGATAAATCATTTAAAAATTCTTTTGCTAATCATTCTTTTAAGCTTTTTCATATATATTTTAAAACAATATCTCTTATCGCAGGATTTACTAATATTTCTCTACGAATTACTTGTGCTAATACTCACCATTGTCTATTATATCTCTTATAATTAATACCATTAAATGTATCTTTATCCAATATAATAGTTCTTCTTTCTATATTTTTTAAATCAATATCATTCATTTATCTGTATATAATATTTAATATAATATTTAATATATTTTATTTTAATTATACTATATTTATTATAATTATTCAAAATATTAAATATTGAATTTTTATAACAAAAAAATATTAAAAAAGGCACTCTTTCAAGTGCCCATAAACAATAATCAATATAAATTAAATTATTTTTATACTTCAATAATAACTACATGATTATCATCCCCATCCTCCCAACAAGGATTAAAATTTGGATAATTAAAAGTATTTCTATAATTATCCTTAATTTTATCTGTACCATGGTATTGAATATCATTTTCATTCATTACCACTAATGAATCAGTAGCCCCAAATTGTAAATACAGAGCAAAATCATATGCTCTATAAATATCAATAGGCCAATTTTTTTTTAATACTTTAGATACCTCATATGCATTATAACCAAAACATCCAGTTATAATTTTCATTACAACATTTCCTTCGGAAACTACCGAAATCATACCTTTAGATGACATACTATCTCTCCTTTTTAATTA
>CAZJHB010000274.1:0-1936 GCA_964545685.1 uncultured Candidatus Peribacteria bacterium
TCCTGAGTTACTCACATTGAAAATATTTTTAACATTTCTTTCATTTGTTTAGTTTCATTTCATGGCTTTAACATCAATTCTATTATATTATTTTTTATCATATTAAATGATACATTTTTATTTACTTTTTGCTTATTTTTTAGATTTTTTTGATTAGTTTTAAATTCTAATTCCTTATTATATGGTCTTGTTAAAATTGTTTCTAAATTACTTAAATAGATACTTGAATACAAATCTTGTAGTACTGATTCTACATTTTTTCAGGTAAAATTTTCAAGTCATAATCTATTTTTTAATATATCATAATATACCTCAACTCACCATCTTTTAAAATATAAGTCTTTAAATTTTTCTGTTTTATATTTCTCTTCATCCAATAATGATGTTGCTAATACTTCTATTTCTCAAGTACTTAAAATTACTCTTACCAATCTTATTTTTATTTCTTTATCTATTTCATTTTCTAATTTAATTCCATAATTATCTTCATATTCTTTAGCTTTATTTTTTACTTTTAATACTATTATTTTACTATTTACTTCACAATCTTGTTCAAATAATTCATCTGCTTCTTTTATTGCTTTCCTTTTTAATCTAAATAAACATTCTTTATTGTATGATAATAATATTCAAAATAGAAATGATGAAAAAGATCATCTATCATATAATAATAAATCTATTTCTTCTATTTTTACTGTCTTTTCTAAATTCATTATATTTATTATTGCTAAGGCTCTTTCTGAATAATCTCATCTTTCTAATATAGCATCTAAGGCTATATTATTTAATGGGTCATAAAGAACTGATAGTAATCAATGACAATATTCTCAAATATCTCATTTTCAATTTTTTATTTTACTTGTTCCATATTTTGCTTTTACTTCTTTTGTTTCTGGTAATCTTATTTGTGATCCATCTGTTGCTAAAATTCTAAAATTATTCCAAGTTTCATATCATGCTTCATTTTCTTTCATATCATAATATCTATTTACTATTACTTCTAAATTCATTACTAGAAATACTTCTGATGATATTTTATCTTTTGCTTGACTATAAGCAGAAACTGTTACATTTTCTACTTTTTTTCATAATTTTGCAGTAAATTCATTTAGTCTTAATTGCAAGGATTTTACTCATTTTAATAATATTAATATTAACATGTTTTCAAATGTTAACTTTCTATCTCTAGTAAAATCTTTTTCTTTTTTTCTAAATTTCATTTTTGTTTTATCTGATTTAGTAAAATCTTTTCATATTTTAATACTTTTTGTAGAAAAACAAAGTTCTTTCTTGTATATTGCTTTCATAAAGGTAAAAATTAATAAATAATATATGTATTTTGATTTTTTACCTTTTTTTATTTGTCAATTTTTTTTGATTTTTTTTTGTTATTTTTTAACACAAAAAAACACAGTTTTTTATTACTGTGTTTTTGTTTATTTTGTCTTATTTATTTAACTTTCCTAGACTCTTAACTTAATGGCATTGACGCCATAGGCATAAGAGATTTAGTAATTAAAAAATTATCCCAAGCTTGGGATAATTTTTTTTGCCTGTCCCGGCTTTAGCGGGAGATTTTTAGATTTTTGGTCCCGCTTAAGCGGGATTGCTCTCTACGGACGAACGACAAACCTAGCAGATGTATTACCACGACGATAACCAGTACTAGTGTCACCCTGGTCTCCACAACCACTGTGACCTACTATACGAGCAGTACGACCCCAACTAGTACCAGTAGTATAACCAATAGCTGAAGTCCATATCCGTTCATTATTTGTATCATCACTTGATCAAGTATATTGTGTTCCAGCATCTATTACAGCTCAAAATAATCAAGCATCACAAGCTACTTGATATTCTCATCTACTATTTCAAGTTAAGAAATCTCAATCATCATCATTTGCTGAAGCTTTTCAGCTTGTTATATAACTAAAAG
>CAZJHB010000275.1:0-1934 GCA_964545685.1 uncultured Candidatus Peribacteria bacterium
TATATTATCATAAAAGTAATTAATGTAAAGAAAAAACTGATTTTTAATCAGTTTTTTATGATCTTACCTTTTATTAGGTTTTCTATGAAAATATCTTCTTAGAGGATATTTTCTTATATTAAAAGTTATAGTTCTATTTCCATCTTTTATTATTAATTGTTTATCAAATTCTAATTTTTTTTCTTTTTTTTCTTCTTTTGATGGTATATAAATTTTTTGTTTATATTTTTTTCAATTTTTAATTAAATATATTTTATTATTTCATTTTTTATATAATATATTATATTTTTTAATGTTTCAATCATATTCAACATTAAATGAAATTATAAATTCTCAAAATTTATTTTTTATTGCTTTTATTTGTAAGTTTGAAATGCTTTCTTCAATATATTTACTTTTTGTCTCAAATTTGAAATTTTTTATGATTTTAATTTTTTTTTCACTTTTTCAGCTTATTATTTTAAAATCAATATTTGGTGTAATATATTCATTTTGTTCTATTTCTAGATCCGTATTTATTAAACTTGACCATAACTCTAATAATTGTAATTTATTGTCTCAAGTTTCATGTTCTCTTTTTTGGTTTATATAATCAATTAAATAATTAAAATCTTTTTTTTCTAATTTTTTTGCCTTTCAAATTATTCAGTCTAAAAAAAAATTTGATTCTTCAGTATCTTTTTTTGATTCTAAATAATCTTCAATTAATTCTGAAAATTCATTTCTAATTTTTCTAGAAATTTCTGGATTATTTATTGTTTTCATTTCTCATTTATAAAAATCAGGTATTTCTCCATTTGACATTTTTTATTTTTTTAATTAGTAATTTTTATTATTTTATCATAAAGTTTTATATTTTTCAAAAATCATTATAATAATTTTAATTATTATTTATTTTTATGAAAAAGTATGTTTATAGTTATTGATTGAATAGATGGTTCTGGAAAATGAACACAGGTAAAGGTATTGAAAGAAAAATTAGAAAAAATATGAAAAAAGGTATTAATTCTTGATTATCCTAGGTATGATGAAGTATCTGGTTTTATGGTTAAAAAATATTTGAATTGAGAGTATGGTAAAAATGTATGAGCAAAATTATCGAGTATATTTTATGCAATAGATAGGTTTGATTCAATGAATAATTTAAATTTTGAGGATTATGATTATATTATATCAAATAGATATGTTTCAGCTAATATTATTCATCAATCTTGAAAAATACAAGATAAAAAACAAAGAGAAGAATTTATAAATTGGATAGAAGATTTAGAATACAATATTTGTGGAATTCCTATTCCTGATAAGACTATTTTTTTGAAAGTAAGTCCAGAGATAAGTCAAAAATTAGTTTTGAAAAAAGAGGAGAGAAAATATATAAAAAACTGAAAAAAAATGGATATACATGAGGAAGATAAAAATCATTTAACTAATGCTTATAATTCTGCAATTGAAATTGTAAATTCTAAAAAAGATTGGGTAAAAATTGATTGTGAACAAGATTGAAAAATGAGAAGTATAGAGGAGATAAATAGGGATATTTTAAGTGAGATATTATAATAACTTAATAACAATTAAAAAATGCAAGACTCAACTAAATATATTTGAGATACTTGAGAACTCATTGCTATTAAGTACTTACAAAATAAATGATATAAAATATTAGATACAAACTTCAAATTTTGAAGATTTGGAGAGATAGATATTATTGCTAAAAAAGATTGAATTACTATTTTTTTTGAAGTAAAATATAGAAATAATAGAGCTTATTGAATGCCAGAAGAAGCTGTGACTCCATATAAGCTTAGAAAATGTAGAAAAACTATGGATTATTATTGTAAAAAAAATAGAATTGATTTTGAAATGATAGCTTTTGAGGTTATAACAATTTTTAAATGAGAAAAAAGTTATAAATTAAAACATTATAGGAATGTTGA
>CAZJHB010000276.1:0-1934 GCA_964545685.1 uncultured Candidatus Peribacteria bacterium
ATTACCTTTTACTTAATAATAATTAATCCCTTTTTTTATTCCACTAAATGGGGGGGCACTTCACTATTGTAAAATCATATATTTTTTGTTAAAAATATTTAAAATATTATTTTAGGAATATTATTAGACTTGAAAAAATAAAGAAAACAGCTAGAATAAATTAGATGTTTTTAACTTTTATACTATGGAAAAAATAATACAAACTAAAACTTGTAAACAATGTAATACAAGATTTGAAATCACAGATAAAGATTTGGAATTTTATAAAAAAGTTTCACCTAAATTTGAATGAAAAGTTTTTGAAATTCCAGCACCAACTTTATGTCCCGATTGTAGAAAACAAAGAAGATTTGCTTTTTTTAATACTAGATCTTTATATAAAAATAAATGTTTAAAATGTTGAAAAAGTATTGTTTCTAGATTTTCTATTAAGTCATGAGTAAAAAATTATTGTAATGAATGTTGGTCAAAAGATGATTGGAATCAATTAGAACAATGATTAGAAATAGACTTTAGTAAAAATTTTTTTGAACAAATGTGAAAATTAATTAATAATACTATTTTTCAGAATTTAATATGATCATCATCAAATGTAACAAATAATTCTGTATTTACAAATCATACTTCTGAAATTGTTGATTCTTATCTTGTTTTTGAAGCTAATAATATAAATAATTCATTATATTGTTTTTGAATTAAGAATTCAAAATTTCTTGTTGATTGTAATTTTGTTTGAAATTCTCAATATATGTATAATTGTGTAGATTGTTATGATATGTATAAAACTTTTTATTGTACAAAATCATTTTGATGTAAATTTAGTTATTTTTTAAATAATTGTCATAACTGTTCACATTGTATTTGATGTACAAATTTAAATAATAAAAGTTATTATTTGTTTAATGAACCAATTACAAAAACTGAATATGAAAAATTACAAGAGAAATTTTCCAACTATTGATTTGTCAAAAAATTTGAAAAAGAATTTTATTCAAAATTTAAAAATAATATTGTTAAATATTCAAATATTATTTGATCGGAAGATTCAATAGGAGATAATATAATAAATTCAGTAAATTGTATAAATTCATTTGATATTTTAGAATCTCAAAATTGTAAGTATTCTGAAAATATAAATTATTCTGCAGATATATTTGATGTTAGTTCATATTGAGAAAAATCATTTAAAATGTATGAATCTGTTTCGGTTTGAAGATATTCAAATAATATTTTATTTTCAAGTATAATCTGAAGATGAGACAATTTGATATATTGTATTGAGGTAAAAAAATCAAAAAATTGTTTTTTATGTGTTAATTTAGAACATAAACAATATTGTATTTTAAATAAACAGTATAGCAAAGAAGAATATGAAGAGTTGGTACCTAAAATATTAAGCCATATGCAAAGTGCACGCCAGTGGGGAGAATTTTTTCCTAGTAATATTTCACCATTTTGATATAATGAAACAGTTGCAAATGAATATTTTCCATTAAGCCAAAAAAGTGCAATTAAATCTTGATTTAACTGGTCCAATTACGAATCACCATTACCTAAAGTAGAAAAGATAATACCTGCAAGTTCATTACCAGAAGATATAAAAGATATACCTGATGATATATTAAATCGGGCTATAGAATGTGAGATAACTAAAAAAACATTTAAAATAATTAAACAGGAATTAGAATTTTATAGAAAACATAATTTACCAATACCCAAAAAACATCCAGACAGGAGACATAAAGAAAGAATGGAACAAAGAAATCCAAGGAAACTTTTTGATAGAAAATGTGATAAATGTTGAATTGATATAAAAACAGCATATTCACCAGAAAGAAAAGAAATAATTTATTGCCAAAATTGTTATGATAAAGAGGTTTATTAATTAGGTATTATGATTTTGGTCCCGCTTTAGCGGTGGCCAAAATTGTTAT
>CAZJHB010000277.1:0-1928 GCA_964545685.1 uncultured Candidatus Peribacteria bacterium
CTCAACAATTCTTTATCTACTTCAATCAATTTTACATGAATTTTATCTCATATTCTATATTTTTTTCAAGATTTAAAATCTAAATGTTCTTGTAAATCTTCATTAAAATTAGAATTAATCATCTCTACAAATCATTCAGCTGTATCTTCAAGTCAAACAAAAAATCATTTTGGGATTACTCAAGTTATAATTCAATCAAAACTTTGTCATACTTTATCAGAATAATAATCAACTATAAAATAATCTCTTACTTTATATTCTAATTTTTCAGCTTTTCTTTCTCTTGTACTAGTGTGATTTGCAACTTTATCTAAAATATTTTCATAATGAAACAATCTTTTTTTGTCCAATTTTTTATTTAATTTTTCTTTTATAATTCTATGTATTTGTAAATCTGGGTATCTTCTTATTGGTGAAGTAAAATGACTATAAAAACTTAATCACAAACCAAAATGTCCAAAGTTTTCCTTTGAATATACTGCTTTGGTAAGTGTCCTTAAAACCATTTTTTCTATAAACATTCTTTTTGATTCTTCTAAACTTGAAATTTGCTTTAATAATAGAGCAAATTCTTTTGAATCTCATTTTTTAAACTGAAATTTTACTTCAAACAAATTTAATTTATTTTGTAAATCTATTATATCTTCTTGTTTAGGTTCTTCATGAATTCTATACAAAAAAGGTAGTTTTGAAAAGAACTTAGAAACAGATTCATTAGCACTTATCATAAATTCTTCAATAATTTTATTTGATTCATATTTTGGATATTCTTTTATATTTATTACTTTTTTATTTTTATCAAGTAAAATTTTAGTTTCTGGAAATTCAAAATTCAAAACTCAAAATTTTGCTTTATACATTGAAATTTTATTTTTTAATTCTTCTGAAATTTTTATCTTTTCAACAAGTTCTTCTGTTATTTTTTGTTTAAAAAACAAACCATTATTCATTATTCATTTTTCACTATTCATTAACAAATCAACGTCTTTATAAGTCAATCTAAAATTACTATTAATTACTGATTCATAAACTTTTTGTTCTATTATTTGTCATTTTGAATTAAACAACATTTCACAAGTTAAAGTTAACTTATCAACATTAGGATTTAAACTACATAAATCATTAGAAATTTTTTCTGGTAACATAGGTACTACTCTATCTACTAAATATATAGAAGTAGCTCTTTTATAGGCTTCTTTATCAAGTTCTGATTTTTCTTGCACATAATGACTAACATCAGCAATATGAACATATAATTTATAATTATCTCAATCTTTTTCAACACTAATTGCATCGTCAAGATCTTTAGCATCTTCTCAATCAATTGTAAAAGTAAATAATCAAGTTAAATTTTTTCTTTTGGATTTTATGTGTTCTGGAATTTCCAATGCAAATTTATTTGCATTTTTTAAGACTTTTTGAGAAAACTTTAATCTAGCTCATCATTCAACAATTATACTTAACAAATCTATATACTTATCACTAGATTTTCAAACAATTTCTTTAATTGTTCATTCTGGATTTTTCTTTGTCCATTTAGTTATTTGAACTCATACAATATCTCAATTTTTTCCATTATTATAATTTTTTTTAGATACAAATATATCATTTTTTAATTGTTTATTTTTAGATATAACAAATCAAAATTGTCAATTATCAATTAATTCTCAAACTATCAAATCAGTTTTTCTTTCAAGTACTTTTGTAATTACTGCTTCTTTTTTTCATTTAAAAATCTTTATATATGCTTCAACTTTATCTCAATCCAAAGCTCAAGATTTATTTGTATCATAAATAAAATATCACTTAGCTTGTCCTTCAATATCTACAAATCAAAAATTTCATTTTCATTGTGAATAAATTCATATTATCTTTTCGTTTTTGTTCATTATTTTATTTTTAAAAATTGATTATGATAAAATTATACA
>CAZJHB010000278.1:0-1927 GCA_964545685.1 uncultured Candidatus Peribacteria bacterium
CCTAAAAAATCACTCAACCTTTTTATACTCAGCAAGACCTCTATGAACTGATTCTAATCAAGTACCAAGTTTTTTTCAAGCAAAAAAATTTGAATCATAAAGTGAAATAAAATACCTTACAGTTGTATTTAATAACATCATTTTTAAATAATTTTCTAAATTATCTTTTTCCAACTTCGTTAATGGTCTAATTTGTTCATATGTATTTATTAATCTCTCAAAATCATCTTTTGTAAAATTATAATACTTTAAATATCATCTAATATGATCTACAAGATCCCGTAATATATCATCATAAGACATAGTATCATAATCAATAAGTCACAATACATTTTTATTTTTATCAAATAAAAAGTTTCTCAAAATTGGATCTCAATGAAGAATTCATTTTCTTACTCCTTCAACTGGTTTTAAACCTTTTGCACATTCAAGAAGTTGATTAAAAGTATCTTCATATTCATTATTAGTTTCATTATGTTTTTTTGCAATATCAATAAAATAATCAAGATTTTTAACATTACTCTTGTATTTTCAATGTTCCTCAAAATTTCATTTTTCAAATACATTATGAAAAACAGCCAAATATCTAACAACATTTTCAAGTCAATTAATATCAAAATCTTCATACTCATAAGATTCTCAATTAATATGTTCCATAACTTGAAAAAATTTTCATTCAAATTCAAAAAACCTATTATCAAACTTTTTTCAAGCTAATCTAACTCAATTTTTAATTCAATAATCAGTTACTTCATCAATAAGTTTTTTTAAATTATCTGTTAAATTTATATTATTTTGTACAACAAAACTACCTAGTTCGGATTTAACTAAACAAGTATAGTTAATTTTTCAACTAGAAAAAAGTTTAATTTCACAATCTTTTATATCTAATTTTTCTTTTACAAAATTTTTAAAGGTTTTTTCCATATTTATTTTTAATACAATTCTAAAGTTTTTATCCTATCTTCAATACTAGGATGAGTTGATAAAAATGATTTAAATTTTGCTACAAATCATTTTTTAGCAAAAGGATTTGCTATACACATAGCAGCAACTCAATCTTTCTGAATAGATTCTATTCTGGAATCTTGACTAATTTTTTTTAAAGCATTAATCATTGCTTTTTTATCTCATGTTAATTCAACACTTCATGCATCAGCCAAATATTCTCTTTTTCTTGAAATTGCTAATTGAATTAATGGCATAATAATTAATGCTATTAAATATAAAATCAATCAAAACAGTGGTAGTGGATTCACACCTTTTTTACTACTAGATCTACTTCTAGTCCTAGCTGTTCTTAATAAAATTTCTCAAACAGTTCATATTATTCAAATAAAAACTGTAACTATTACCATTAATTTTATATCTTCATTTAATATATGAGTCATTTCATGAGCTGCAACAGCTTCAATTTCTTTTTTATCAAGCTTTTTCAATAATCATCTTGAAAAAACTATCCAAGATTTATTTTGTCACCATCATGTAGCAAAAGCATTCAAACTATCATCATCCAATATTCACACTTTTGGAGAAGTTATTCATCTACTAATTGCTAAATTTTCTACTATATTATAAATTTCAGGATTTTGTTTTCTTGTAATTTCTCTAGCTCAGGAAAATTTAAAAATAATAGATTTATGAAATGATATTCAAATTACAAGCCATAGTAAAATAAATGGTAAACTATACAAAAATGTATAAAAACTATTATTCAAAACCCAATCAAAATTCAATGAAACATTATCTAACGATAATATATAATATGCTAATAAAATTCAAAGAAAAACAACTCAAGGTAATAACAAAACTAAATATGCTGTTTTAAATCTATTTGACCAAATAGATGTTTGTAATCAAATTACTGCCATGATTAAAAATTAACCCCTTCTCCTTCGCTACGCTACGGAGTGTTCCCCTTAAAAAG
>CAZJHB010000279.1:0-1923 GCA_964545685.1 uncultured Candidatus Peribacteria bacterium
TATGATAATCATCCGGTTTAGGATATTTTCAAGTATTTAATGAAAATAATTCTAAACTCTTTTTTATATTTTGAATATCTGATAATCTTGTACTATCTCTTGCTTGGGAACTATATCATTGTAAAGATATAAAAGCTATTATTCACAATATTGCAAGTATTGTGATTACTACGATTAATTCTATTAATGTAAATGCTTGTTTATTTGTTTTTGTAAGGTACGCAGGCCTGCGTACCCTACAAATTTGTTTATTTTGATATTTCATTATTAAAATATATTAAAAAATAATAAAAAGATTATAATTATTTTATAAAAATTGAATAATCATAATTTAGCGAAGATTGTGCATTCCGTGATGAATTTGCATAATCTATATCATAATCAGATCATATTCTACATCAAACTGTTGCAGCCCAATAACAATTCAGTAATTGTGCATCTGATCTTGGTCTTAAATATCATTCCCAATTAGTATCATAATATGTTCATAATCATCATCAATAATTATCTACTATAGTTCATCATATTGATATTCTATCACTATCATTATTACTTGAACCTCTAGTAGTATTTAAATATAAATTACTATTTTGTTTTATTATAGGCTCATTAGTATTAATTTCAGAAATATTTGAATTAATAATTCATGATGTTAATTGTATATTTGTTCATAAATTAAATCTAGAATATAAACTATTTGTTGTTCAATTTAAATTATATGATTTCCATCATTTCAAAACTCATTCTTCATGAACCTGTATCATTAATTGTGTTCACAAATAATTATTAAAAATATTAATATTTTTATAATCAGAAGTAAAATGATTTCAAATATTTCAAAATCATTCTATATTACTTTCCCAAAAATCAGTATTTTCATAATGAACTAAATTCCCATCAGATGTATCAATATTTAAAGCTAACTCCCAACCTCCTCAATCTATTGACATATCACAAAATATTTCTTCTACTGAATTAGAACCTGATTGAACCCAATATAATCAACTATCTTCAGAATTATTTCAAATAATATCATCTCTATTATTTAATATATCAACACAACTTAATCCAGGATTAGAACTAGAAGTTCATAATAATAAAGTATTACTCGTATTTACTACTCAACTATTAAGAATTATAAAATCAGCCAAATTCTTTTTATCTTCATCTGTACTCTTAGATAATAAATTCTCTATTTCCTCTATACTTGATAAACTTGTTCAACTATAAAAACTTTGTAATATATCTATAACAGAAATCTTAGCTGTATCACTTGAGTTGTCATCTATTATTCATGTATAAGTCATTGTTAAGTCCGATAAAGTTCAAGTTCATCAATCTATATTATTTTCTCAACCAGTTATTATTTGTGATTGAATAGCATCTGAATTTGTAGCAAAGTCTGTTTCTATATTTAATGCATTAATTATACTTGGAGTTGGAAAAATAAAATTAACTGATTTCACATATATTCAATTATAATTTCAATTTATTTTTGGTAAATATTCAACTGCAAATATATTATTAAATAAATTAGATCTTACTAAATTACTTGTTTCATAATTAACCAAAACTTCATATTGAGTCTGAGAATTTGATATAGAATATATATATTCTGTTTCTTTTAATGGGTCTAAAGGTTTTTCATTTAAATTTTTTGATAAATTTAGAAATACTTGATCTCATATTATTCATTGTTCCCAAAGTAAATCTCAAGAAAAACTATATTCTATAGGATTATCAGGTAAAGGATATTTTCATGTATTTAATGAAAATAATTCCAAACTTTTCTTAATATTAGATACATCTGATACCCTTTTACTATCTCTTGCTTGGGCACTATATCATTGAAGAGATATAAAAGCTATTGTTCACAATATTGCAAGTATTGTGATTACTACGATTAATTCTATTAATGTAAAT
>CAZJHB010000280.1:0-1915 GCA_964545685.1 uncultured Candidatus Peribacteria bacterium
CTATTCACATAGTAAGAGGAAGAAATCACATAATAATTATAATATATTTTATTGCTATATTAAATCATTCATTAACATCCATCCAAAAATAAGTATTTTCTAAAGTATCACCTTGGTATATTAAATTGTAATATCATCATAAAATTAATGTAAGACCAATTATTATTTTTATTATTCTAATTGTTAAGTCACTAGGTCTTTTTTGTAAAAACTTTATTAATCAAATCATTTTTTATTTTTTTAAATATTAAATTTTTATTACTCTATAATTCTATATAATATTATAAAAAAGTAAAATAAATTTTGACTTTTTTATATTTTTTATATAATGCTACCTGCTTGAGATAGTAAAAAATTTTTGTTGGGGTATCGTCAAGTGGTAAGACACCGGACTTTGACTCCGTTATCGGGGGTTCGAATCCCTCTACCCCAGCCATTAAATTAAGTTAATGAATAATGAATAGAGAATAATGAATAATTTATTGTTAGTTATTTATTGTTTGTTAGCTTAAAATTTAAGAAATAAAAAAAATTAGGGTTTTTGTTTTTTAAATTACATTGTGTAAAATAAACTAGAGAATGAATATATTATTCATTATTAATTATTATTTATTAATTAATTATTAAATATGTTAGCTGTTATAGAATTATGATGAAATCAATTTATTGTTAGAAAAGGTGATATAATTGATGTTAAAAAACAAAATATTGAAGTAAAATCAATTATAACAACTGAAGCTCTTTTAGTATCAGATGAAGAAGGAAAAGAAACAAAAGTTGGTATACCTACAGTTAAAGGTTCTAAAGTTGAACTAAAAGTATTAGAACAATTTAAAGGTTCTAAAATAAGAGTGTTTAAAATGAAAGCAAAAAAGAGATTTTCTAAAAATACTTGATTTAGACCTCAACTAACTAAATTAGAAGTTTTATCAATTGCATAAAATTAAAAGTTGAAAAATCTTATTTTTGAATATAATATATTTTTGAAGATAAGATTTTTTATTTTTTTAAATAAATATTTTGAATAATAAAAATATAAATAAAAAAGCTCGTAAAGAAAGATTAAAGAGAATAGTTTTAAATGATGAGAAAAAAACTTTTAGTAGTAAAGAAAAAAAGTCCTTTAATTTTTCTTTTTTTGAGGTTTTTAGATTAACTAAATCATTTTTATTTGTTGTTTTGTTTGTTACATTTATTATACCACTTTATCCTAATCTTTCTT
This sequence comes from uncultured Candidatus Peribacteria bacterium, assembly GCA_964545685.1. Classification (GTDB taxonomy): domain Bacteria; phylum Patescibacteriota; class Gracilibacteria; order BD1-5; family UBA6164; genus CAZJHB01. The sequence continues at coordinate 1,223 of CAZJHB010000280.1, forward strand.
CTATAGCATATAATACTACTCAATATGATTTTTTAAGAAATGATATTGATGAATCTTCTATCTTAGGTTCTTTTTATGCAGATTATGATGAAGTATATTGAAATAATCCTATTTTAGAATCAGCTGATTCTTTTTTATCAATTAACAATATATTAAATGATGAAAGAGATTTATCTTGAACAAATGAGATTGTTCAATATGAAGTTAAATCATGAGATAGTATATCTACAATAGCGTATAATTTTAAAGTTTCAAATAATTCAATATATTGGGCTAATGATTTTACTAAATCTCATGTTATACATCCTTGAGATATTATTAAAATACCACCAGTATCTTGATTAATTCATCAAGTAGTTTCTTGAGATTCTATAAGTTCTCTTGCTCAAGAATATGATGTGGAAGCGACTAAAATAACAGAACAAAATTTGCTTGCTGATGATGAAGAATTAATTATTTGAGATGTTTTAGTTATTCCTTGAGCTATTAAAGAAGTGAAAGTCTATACTAATACAAATACTACTACTAGAACTATAACAACTGCAAAAACAAATACTACTAATAATGATACTTGATATAGTTTTTCTAATTATGCTAAAAGTTCATATGTAACAGATCAAGGATCATATAAATTAGTTCGGAGACAACCACAACATACTTTTTATCGGTGAAATTGTACTCGGTATGTTGCAC
>CAZJHB010000281.1:0-1905 GCA_964545685.1 uncultured Candidatus Peribacteria bacterium
AATTGTTGATCACAAAGAGGCTCAAAGAATAGCTAGGGAAAAATATAAAAAGTAATATGTTATATAAATTATTAATTTTTTCTTTACTTTTAGCTTTTTATCAATACACTTTTGTGCACCCAAGAAAATAGTTGTCAATATTATAGATAACTATTTTTTTTATATTTTATAATCAATTTTTTATATATGTTATTACTTAGCTTTTTTAAAAATACTTGAATTTTTGAGGAATTTAGAAATAAATCTCAATTTAAATCAGATATTTTATCATGATTAACTGTTGCTTTAGCTTTAATACCAGAAGCTATAGCTTTTTCCTTTGTTGCTTGAATTAATCCAATTGTTTGATTGCATGCAGCTTTTATTGTTTGACTTTTGACTTCTATATTTGGTTGAAGACCAGGTATGATTTCTGGTGCTACTTGAGCTCTTGCTGTAGTTATGACTTCACTTGTGTTAAGTCATGGTATTGAATATCTTTTTGCTACTTTGATATTAATGTGAATAATTCAAATATTATTCTGAGTATTTTGATTAGCAAAATTTGTTAGACTAATACCACATCCTGTAATGCTTGGTTTTGTAAATTGACTTGCTATAATAATATTTTTAGCACAAATTAATCAATTTAAAGTAGCAGGTGTATGGTTAGCAAGTAGTGAATTAATTATAATGTGAGTTTTAATATTATTAACAATGGCTATTATTCATTTTTTACCAAAATTAACTAAAGCAGTTCCTTCAGGACTTGTAGCTATTATTGTTGTGACTTTGCTTGTAGTATTTGTTCCATGACTTGAATGAGTTAGAACAGTATCTTCATATTTATCTGAAAATGGATATAATGAACTTGTATGATCTTTTCCTAGTTTTCATATTCCTGTTATTGATATACCATTATTAGAATTATTAAAAATTATAGCTCCATATTCAATAATATTAGCTGTGATTTGATTGACAGAATCACTTATGACTCTTACATTGATAGATGAATTAACAGAAACTAGATGAAAATGAAATAGGGAAGCAATTTGACAATGAATAGCAAATGCTACTTGTTGATTTTTTTGAGCTATGTGAGGATGTGCAATGATATGACAATCAATGATAAATATTTCAAATAATTGAAGAGGAAGAATGTCTTGAGTATCTGCATCAGTTTTTCTTATTCTTTTTATAGTTTTTGCAACTACTTATATATCTATGATACCATTAGCAGCACTAGTTTGACTTATGTTTATAGTAGTAATTTGAACTTTTGCTTGGCCAACTATAAGAATGATGAATAAAATACCTAGAAGTGATGCATTTGTAATTATCTCAGTTACTGCAATAACAGTTATTTCGTGAGATTTAGCATTAGCAGTAATTTTTTGAGTAATTATTTCATCTTTGGTTTTTGCTTGGAAAAAAGCTGAACAAATAAATGTAAAAAGAATCAATAATAAGAAAAATATAACAAAATATAATGTAAATTGACCTTTGTTTTTTTGATCAGTAGCAAGATTCAAAATATTATTTGATATAAAAAATGATAAAGACGAAGTTATAATTGATTTTGCAAAATCAAGAGTTATGGATCATTCAGCTATAGAAGCTATTAATTCACTTACTGAAAAATATTTAAAATTATGAAAAAAAATAAAATTAAAACATTTATCACCAGATTGTAGGCAACTTATAAAAAATGCTGAAAAAATTATAGATGTAAATGTAATTGAAGATCCAAAATATTTTGTTGCAGATAATAAAATTGCAATGTAGGGAGAAGTTAAATCCGAGATATAAGGGGAATGGAGGAGTTTTATTTCAATTAAAATTGATTTTTTTTATAAAAAAGTAATAATATGTAAGTAAATTATATCATTTAATAAAAAACTAATGGATACAAATTTGAATCTAGCT
>CAZJHB010000282.1:0-1904 GCA_964545685.1 uncultured Candidatus Peribacteria bacterium
TTTACTTATTTTTTTTGATTTTTCAATACAAATCCCCCTTTTTTGAGATTATGCCTTTATAACTATAGGTTATGAAACTCAAGATTTACGGTATCAGTGAACAGTTTGAAATAAAGTAACAAGAAATCTATCAAGAAACATGAATAAAAAACCAACTGATCCTTTAACAGGAGAAGAGTATATATATTCAAGAACATACGGTTGAAATGAATATGAAATTCTTAGTCTTTATGAGAGTGATTTAATAACTCTAAATAATAATTTATTAAGTAAAACTAACTGAGCTAGTCGTAATTTTCCTAAAATAAGTTGAAATTATAATTGAATTTATGTAAAAGCAAATAATTATTATGTTCCAACACCAACTATAATTAATGGAAATACATGGGGAAATATTAATTTATCAGAGAATTTAACATTTTTTGAATCTCAAGTAACAACTTGATGAGATAATATTCCTTGAGTATCTACATGATGATTAGTTTGAATGAGTGTAGAAGTGTTTAGTTGAACATTAGATGTTAGTAGTTGAGAGGATCAAAATGGTAATAAAGCTTTATTAGCTCAAGCATTAATAGATGCTTATAGTTGAACTATTTTAGCAAATGACTGAATATATAAAGAAATAGTAGAAACATCAAGTGAAAATTTAGTAAGTTTAGTAGATAATTATGTATTAAAAATAAGTAATGGATGAGGAGAACAAACTACTGGTTTAATCACATCTACAGATTGTTTAGGTGCTTGATGGATTTGGGTAGATTCAACTTATGATGTATATATTGGTTCTACGCAATGAAATTGATTTTGTATATCACCAATATTTTGAGATTGGAATGATGATTCAAATAGTTGAAATTGATGAATATCTTGGAATGGATGGTGAGATAATGGTATTTCTCGGTATCAATGATGGGATGCTGATAGTATTGATGATAACTCAAATAATAGACCTGATTATTGACAAACTAGAAAACTTGATTCTGAAATTTCATATGATTGTAAAGTTTTATGATCTGCAAGTAATGATTATGATATAGAAGATACAATTGTATGAAGAATGAAATGGTTAGCAACAACATGAAATATTTATGAAGAAGCAAGAAGTATAGATTGGATTACATGACTTGTACCACATACGCTTTGAACATATCCTCATGTAATACCTGCATTATATATAGCGGATTGTATAGATTGAGTAAAAGATTTATGAACAGATATGGAATATAAACATTACCCAGATGAAAATTTAAATGAAACAATAACATATGTAGAATATAATAATAATGCTACTTCGCATGATGTGGATACTATAGCTTTAGATGGTATTACTTATCAAAATAGACAAAAATATTTAACTGCTTGGACCCAAAAATCATGATCACATTTACCAAGTGCATTTAGTTATATAGAAGATTGAACTGCATGATGAGAATTAAAAAATTGAAGTACAACAGATTGGGATTTCTATCAGAGTGATGAGTCTAAATGAGAATATCAAGTTGCTTGTGAAAATGAATATTTATGAGTAACAACTTGGAATTGAAGTACACAATATACTTGATGAGAAGACCAGTTAGATGATGAATGGATATGGCTTTCTGCTATTGGAGATACTACTGGTATTGGTTGGGGACGTAATGCTCGTATAGTTGGTCGTTTTGGTTGTTGAGACCAGTATCAAAATGATACAGGTACTCGTTATAAACTTCATTCTGCTAGGTTTGTTGTTCGTCCTTAGTTTATAACTAAACTGTAAATATAAGTATGTTAAGATAAATTTATATTACACAAAAAGGTAGTAAATTATTAAATTTACTACCTTTTTAGATTCTAGATAAACTATTCCTTCAACATTCAATCAATCTTCTCAGTAATCTTCAAAGCACTTTTTAACTTATCTT
>CAZJHB010000283.1:0-1901 GCA_964545685.1 uncultured Candidatus Peribacteria bacterium
AAGACAAAAGTGAGTTTGAAGGAGAGTTTGGAGAATAGTTGGAGGTTTTATGATAGGGGGTAACTTTTTCTTTCAATACCATTAATTTAAGTAACTTTCGTGCAAGAGATGTTTTGGCAAAACATCTGTACATTTGTAAAATATTTGTATATTGTAGAGATATTTGGTAAAAACATCTAAATAATAATCTTAAGGAAAGTCTGAAAAAGTCACATCTATAAAAAAATAATCTTTTTTGCTTACGAAGGACTTTTTCAGACTTTCCTTACTTAATGGCATTGGTGCATGGGGGTTTCCTCTCTATAGCAGGAAAAATAAAAAACTATATACAATAATGAAGTATATAGTTAAACTTTATGCACATCTGGAGTATTATACTTAAGTATTAATTGAAAATATAGTTAGTATTACTTTATGTATGAATTTATTTATTGATTTTTATATATTTTCATTATAATGAAAATATATTTATATTTTTAATATAATTTCATTATGATGAAAACTTATAAAAAAAGAAATATATATTTTAATAAGATTAAACCTTTTATTAATAAAGATATTATCAAAGTTTTAATTTGACAAAGAAGAGTATGAAAGAGTTATTTATTATTTCAAATTATAGATGAATTAAAACAAAACTTTTGAGTCCTAGAAAATCAGATAATATATATAAATAAAGAATTAAATACATTTGATTCTATAAGAAATTATCAAGATTTACTTGATTTTATAAAATTAAATAAACAGGAGAAGAAAAAATATATTTTTATAGATGAAATTCAAGATATATTATGATTTGAAAAAGCATTAAGAGATCTACAAGCATTATGAAATTATGATATTTATATAAGTTGAAGTAATGCAAATATGTTATCAAGTGAAATTGCTACTTTTTTAACTTGAAGATATATAGAATTTGAAATTTTTCCTCTTAATTATATTGAATTTTTAGATTTTCATAATTTACAAAGTTCTAAAGACTCTTTTATGCAATTTATGAAATTTTGAGGTTTACCATATTTAAAGAATTTGGATTTAGAAGAAGATATTGTATATGATTACATAAAAAGTGTTTATAATACTATTTTATTAAAAGATATTATTAGAAGGTATAATATTAGAAATATAGATTTTTTAGATAAACTTATTCTTTTTTTGGCTGATAATATTTGAAGTTTATTTACAGCTAATAATATCTCAAAATATTTAAAGTCTCAAAAAATAGATATTTGAACAAATGTAGTATTAGATTATATAAGTTATATTGTAAATGTTTATTTACTAAATAAAGTTAAAAGGCAAGATATAGTTTGAAAAAAAATATTTCAAATAAATGATAAATTTTATTTTTCAGATATATGAATTAGGAATGCAATTTTATGATGATATAAACAAGTAGATATTTGAAAAATAATTGAAAATATAGTTTTTTTGCATTTTAAATCTAAGTGATATAATATTCATATTTGAAAATATAAGGATAAAGAAATAGATTTTATTGTAGAAAAATGAAATGATATTAAATATATTCAAGTTTGTTATTTGATAATAAATGAAAATACGAAGAATAGAGAGTTTTGAAATTTACTTACTATAAATGATAATTATGAAAAAATTGTTTTGAGTTTAGATGAGTTTATAAGTAATGATTACAAGTGAATTAAACATTATAATTTAATTGAATATATAAGTAAAAATTAATATTTTTATGAAAAAGATTAATATATTAATGTTTATATCGTATTTTTCTCCTCAAAAATGATGTTATAGTGTTGAGAAAACTATATGAAAGAATTTAAATAAAAAACACTACTTTTTGTATTAGCTAGTAATAATATTAATAAAAAATGAAAACAATTGATAAAAAATTACTTGAAGGTTTTTTAAAGAAACAGAATAAT
>CAZJHB010000284.1:0-1898 GCA_964545685.1 uncultured Candidatus Peribacteria bacterium
CCCTTCTTCTTTAAATATCTTCTCTACAAAGTAATCATTATTCATCTTAAAACAATATGAAATAAAACGAAAATTCTTATTTTCAATCCCTTTAATTTTTGGAAATATTTTTTTTGTAATAGTTTCTGGCAATCAAAAAACATATATTACATCATATTTTTTCAAATCTAAATTTAAAGCATTTCAATATTTTATTTCAATATTTTTCACTCAACTAAGATACACTTTTATTTTAGATAATATATAAAAAAATGGAGAAAGTTCTATTCAAGTTACAAAAGATTTTGGGTTGTTTTTTGCCATATACAATGAAACTTTTGCAGTTCAAACTCACATTTCAAGAAAATGTTCTCATTCTTTTAAACTAACTATATCAAAAATTCTTTTTAAATCATTTTTTCTTGTTGGAACCCATGGAGCTAAGGAAAAAAAAGAAAATACAATAATTAAAAAAACTAGAAAAAATAATAATTTAAAATATAACATAAATAAATTCTTTTGTAATTAGAAAATAAATTTGTAAAAATTTTTATTATTTACTTTCCCCTCGCATTTTTTCATTTAAAAGGCCTAATTTCAATAGCTTCAAATTCATTATCATTTAATTTTTTTCATATTATTTTAATCATTTCTCAATTTTGAATATCTACACTTGCTTTTATATTGATTGAATCCCCTAATAATATATTCCATTCTTTATTATTATAATCAATAAAAGTAAAACTATTATCTCATACATTTATTATTTTTCATATAAGTAAACCTTCCTCTTCATTTTGCCAAATTTTAAACATTCTTATATTATTATCCTTTACTAATAAAGATCTATAATTAGGTATTTTTGTTTCTAATTTTGATTCTATATAAGCATTAATTCAACTATAATACAAAAATATAGCTAATAATAAGGATAAAATAATATTTATACTTATTATTTTTTTTATACTAAATTTGTAACCTTTTTCAGTGTGTTTAAAATTATAATAAGAGAAAAAACTAGCTAATATCAAAAATAATAACCAAAAAATTGGCATAAAAATTATAAAAATCTTCAAAAATCATAATCTATTTAATAAAGTCCAATCTGCATTATTTAAATATTCAAAAATTATTGATAAAGATAAAGCTCATAAAAAAATTGAAAGTACTAAAAAAAAGAAAACAGAAAAATGTTTCAAAATAAAAACACTTTTTGAAACTTGTTTTACTTTATCTTGTTTAATTTTTTTTATTAGATTTTTTCAAAAATCTTTTTTTAATAATTGTTTCTTTTTCATAACTTTATAAATAAGAATTTAATTTTTTTTCAGATGCAATTATTTTAAATTGTTTTTTTCATCTATTTATCAAGGTTGCTACTGTTCATTCAGGAATTTTCAATATATCACTTATTTCACTATAATTTTTATTTTCCAAAAATTTTAAAATTAATATATCCCTATATTTAATATCCAACAAATAAAGTATTTGAGTTATTTTTTCTATTAATTCTTTTTTATGAACATCCTTTTCTAAAGATATTCAAGCATCCAATACTTCAATCAAATTTACATATTCTTCATCTTCTGTTTCCAAACTAATATTAATCTTATTTTTATTTTTTCTATAAAAATCTATAGTAATATTATGAGTTATTCTATATATCCAACTAGAAAATGTTAATTTATAATTATAAGAATTTATATTTTTATACACTTTTATAAATACTTCCTGCAACAAATTTTCTGCCTCCTCCAAATCTACACTACTTATCCTAAGAATATATCTTAATAATTTTTCTTCATATTCTTCTACAATACAATAAAAAGCATCCATATCTCAGGATGATACTTTTTTAATTATATCTTTAGAAGTATATTTAGAACAATCTATCATAATAAAATAAGTAATTTTTTATT
>CAZJHB010000285.1:0-1896 GCA_964545685.1 uncultured Candidatus Peribacteria bacterium
TTATTATTTAATTTATTAGACCAATGATTAATTTAGAATATATAAAACAATTTTATACCAATTCATTAGAAAAAATTCAAACTCAAAATATAATAAAAGAATATTTACAATATAATATTCTTTCAATAATATATGATTCTGAATACTGAAATAAATTGTCTTTTTTATGATGAACCGCAATAAGAATAATATATAATGCTAATAGATTTTCCGAAGATTTAGATTTTGATAATTTTTGATTAGATGAAAAAGATTTTGAAAAATTAACAAAATATATAAAAAGATGATTAGAATTATTATGATTTAAAGTTGAAATTAGAAATGTATATAAATGAGCTTGGCATTGTCATATTAAATTACCTGAAATTTTATATAATAATTGATTATCTAATTATAAAGAAGAAAAAATATTAATACAAATAGATACAGTAAAACAAGATTATATTTATGAATTAGATAATAAAATTATAGATAAATTTTGAGTTTATAAACTTATAAAAACTACACCGATAGATATATTATTATCAAAAAAAATTCATGCATTAATTGCTAGAAAAAGAATTAAATGAAGAGATTTTTATGATATTTCATATTTAACACAATTTACAAAACCAAATTATGATTATTTAAATACAAAAATTTGAATAAAAAATCAAGAAGAATTAAAAAGCAAACTATTAAACTTTTGCAAAGATTTAAACTTAGAAAAAATAGCTTTAGATGTAAAACCTTTTCTTATTAACAAAGATGAATTATTAAGAATTACTATGTTTAAGGAAAGTCTGAAAAAGTCACATCTATAAAAAAATTAAAGTTTTTATTCATCAAATTTTCCTAATTTATTTTATCTGAATTATGTAGTTTTTAAGACTTTAAAAATTCTACTGGTTTGAAATTTTTGGTATTAATTATTTTTGTTCTTCATTTAGCATCTTCTTGAATTAAAAGTAAGCCTTGTTTTTCTGCATAGATTTTTGATTTTTCTGGTACACTTCTTCATCACATTACTCAATATAATTTGTAATTTCAATATTCTGGGAAATATTTTCTAAATTTTACTAGTCATTTATTTACAAATTTATCTATATGTGTTTTATTTAATCTAGTTTTTACTTCTGTTACAAATACTTCATTTCAATTAACTCATAAAATATCTATCTCTATTTTTCATGGTATTTGTACATTTCTTTGAACTTTTTTTAATAATTTTCACCTTTTTCTCATTATATTTTCAAATCATCAATAGATTATTTCTTCTGTTATTTCTCATTGCGTTACTCACATTCATCTTAATTCTCTTATTGTTTTATCAAGTAGTTTTTCCGTCTTTTCAAGTCGTTTTTCTGCCTTCTCATGAGTTACTCACATTCAATCTAATTTTTTTATTGTTCTATCAAGTAATCTTTCAGTTTTTTCAAATCGTTTTTCTGCCTTTTCATGTGTTACTCACATTCAATCTAATTTTTTTATTGTTCTATCAAGCTGTTTAGATGTTTCTTCTTGCATTTCTCTTATTTCCTTAAAAGTAAGCTCTTGTGTCTTTTTCAAATCCCCTATTTCTTTTCCTAGTTTTTCTATAAAAACTGCATTTGATGCTGTTAAATCTTTTAATTCTTGATCTGTCATATTTTTATATTTTATAAAATAAATAAATATTAAAATATAAAAGATATATTTGTATTATTATAATTATAAAGTATTGTTTACAAAATTTAAATTAGGAAAATATAAAAGTTTTTAACATAAAAAAAAACAAAAAATTAAAAAAATCTTATTTTTTGTTATACTAATTTACATTGTAAAATAAAAATAAATTAAACTTATGAAAAGAAAACCAAAAAAATGATTTGTACTATGGTTGACTGGATTATCTTGAGCTTGAAAATCAACTGTAGC
>CAZJHB010000286.1:0-1895 GCA_964545685.1 uncultured Candidatus Peribacteria bacterium
GCTCAATTTGTAGATAAAATTAAAAATTTTTGATTTAAATATTCTACTATGTCTGGTTTATCAATATCAAAAAATGATATGGTTTTACCTGAAACAAAAAAGGAATTATTAGATGGAGCTTGAGAAAAAGTAAAATATATTCAAAAGAAACATTGGGATTGATTTATGACTGATGGAGAAAAATATTTACAATCTATAGTTATTTGGTGAGATGTTAAGAAGGTTATAGAGGGTGAAATGAAAGAAGGTTTTGATAATAATAATCATATTTATAATTTTATAGATTCTGGTGCTAGATGAAATTGGTGAAATATTACACAATTATGTTGAATGAAAGGTCTTGTAGCTTCAACAACAGGTAAAACAATAGAGCTTCCTATAAAATCTACTCTAAAAGAAGGTTTCTCTACTTTGGAATATTTTATTGCAACTCATGGTTGAAGAAAAGGTAAATCAGATACAGCTTTAAAAACTGCACAGTCTTGATATTTAACAAGAAGATTAGTTGATTCTTCTCAAAATATTATAATAAAGGAAGATGATTGTAAAACTATTTCATATAAAATAGTAACTAGATGAAATAAAAAATGAAGTTTTGATGAAAAGTTTGAAGATAGAATTTATTCTCATACACTTGCTCAAGATGTAAAAAATGAAAAAGATGAAATTATATTAAAAGCATGAACTATTATTGATACTAATACTTTAAAATTAATTAATGAAAATAATATTAATGAAGTAAAAATAAGATCAGTATTAACGTGTGAAACAGAATGATGAGTTTGTAAAGCTTGTTATTGACTTGATCTTTGATTAAATAAAGAAGCTGAAATAGGGGCTCCAGTTTGAGTTATAGCAGCTCAATCAATTTGAGAACCTGGTACACAATTAACCATGAGAACTTTCCATTCTGGTTGAGTAGCAAAAGAATGATGAGATATGACTCAAGGTCTTGCTAGAGTAGAAGAATTATTTGAAGCTAGAAATCCAAAAGTAGTTGCTGAAATTTCAGATATTGATTGAACAATATCTATTGAACATACAGATGAATGAATTATAGTTAGAGTTACTTGAAATGAGCTTGTATCTGATGAATATTATTTTAATGAAAATTTTGAAGTATCAGTTAAATTAGGTCAAGAATTAAAAGCAAAACAAATAATAGCTAGAAATAAAGAGGAAAGACAAAAAGTTACAACAAAATTTGCTTGAGTAGTTGATAAAATTGATACTTGAATTATTATTGTAAAAGATGTAGAACCTAGAGTATTTGAATATAAATTTCCTGTTTGAAAAAATATTTTGGTAAAAGATTGAGATAAAATTAAAATTTGAGATAAAATTACTGAATGAGCTTTAAATTTACAAAAACTTAAAGATATCGCTTGAGTTTTGACTTGTGAACAATATATAGTTGATGATATAAAATCAATATATGCTTCTCAATGACAAACTGTTAATTCAAAACATATTGAATTAATTGTAAGACAAATGTTTTCAAGAGTAAGAATTACTGCAAAATGAGATAGTGAATTTTTTCCGTGAGATATTGTTGATATTATAAAATTTAAAAAACAAAATGATATATTATTAGCTGAAGGTAAGAAACCTAGTATTGCAGAAAGATTATTACTTGGTATTACAAAAATTTCTCTTTATACTGATTCATGGTTATCGGCAGCATCGTTTCAAGAAACTGTTAGAGTACTTGTTGAATGATCTGTGTCTGGTAAAATAGATAAATTTAAAGAAATGAAAGAAAATATCATCATTGGTAGAAAAATACCTGCTTGAAAACAATATAGAAAAATTCATTGACTAGAAGAAGATATTGCTGATGAATATTTTGGAGATTATGATGAAGATATTGATATTTCAGAAGAACATATGAATAA
>CAZJHB010000287.1:0-1894 GCA_964545685.1 uncultured Candidatus Peribacteria bacterium
TATTTATTTAATTATTTTACAGTTGGTGAATTATTAACTTTTCCTATGATTTTAGCTTGACTGTATTATTATTTTTATTTGGATAAAAAAAATAAATATGAAATTTAATAAGTCAATTTCAAATTTATTAATTAGTTTAAGTGTAGGATTTACATTTGTAGCTTTTTTGTATCCTGAAATGTATAATTTGTTAGGTATAAATCGTTATAATATGGATTCTGAATATTTTTATTTAGTTTTTATTCAATTTTTTACTTGAACATTTTTACATTGAAGTATTAGTCATATATTACTTAATTCTATTTTTGTATATTATTTTTGAAATATTTTAGAACTTTTGATTTGAAAAAAGAGGTTTTTAATGTTTTTTATATTTTCAACTATTTTTATCGGAACTTGAATTATATTAACAACAGATGCTAATACAATTTGAATTAGTTGATTTGCAATGGCTTTGCTTACATATTATACTTTAGAATTGAGATCTAGAAATAATCCTGAATATAAATGATGAATTACAGCAATAATTATAAATGTTTGAATTTGAATATTGCCTCAAATTAGTATGCATTGACATTTGTATTGAGTGATTGCTTGAGTTGTTTTTTATATATTAAATAAGCATTTCTTTACACCTAAATTGGTTTGAATGATTAATTTTAGTTGAAAAGATGTAGAATTGAAGAATATTTAATAATTTATTTATATTATGGACAAAATTTTTTTTAAAACTATTTTATTTACGGTTATATTTTTAATGTTTCCATTCAGTCTTTATGCTTGATGAGCTGAAGATATTCATTACAATTTAGCAAAAGAAAGATATCCTGAAATAACTAAAAAAATTGATATTTTTTTTGAAAATTTTTCATTAAAATTAAGTGAAAAAGATGTTTCTAATAAAATAAAAATCTATGAAAAAATTTCAAATAAGTTAGATAAGAAAAAAATAACTTATATATATAATTTAGATGAAGAAGAATTAAAAAGAAATGAAAAAACACAAGAATTATTACTTTATATTGATTATTATATTTTAAATGAAATTAGGTTTTTAGAATTTGATTGAAGTGACTTTTTTAAAAAAATATGAGATTTTATGGTTACAAGTTCTTGAGTTTATAATAGTTATTGGTTTTATGAAAATGATAAAAAAAGTTATAAAAAACTTTTTGATGCAGATAAAAATACTTTTTGTATTTATGAATCAGAATTATTAGAATATGTAAAATATTCTGATGATAAGAATGTTTATTTTTTCCCAATTAATAGTGAACGGACTAAAGTAGAAATGGATGTAAATAATATTAAAACAATGAATATGTGAAATTATTTTCATGATACTAAAAATTATTTTTTTAATGAATGAATTAATGGAATAAATAAAATAGGTGCTTATTCTAGTCATGATAAAATTAAATATTTAGATTATGAAGTAATTATTATAAACAATATACTTTATTATAAATGAAATAATCAATTAAATCTTAATATAAATATTGAAAAAATTACAAATCATAAAGATTGATATCTTATTTCAGATAATAAAGTTTTTCTTAGAAGTTATATCCTTCAAGAGATAGAATGAGCTGATTGACAAACTTTTAGATATATAGAAGATGATTTAGGCTCATATTACGAAGATAAAAATAATATTTATAAAATATATTATTGACCATGAAATTTTGGTATTGATGAAATAATAAAAAAAGATTAATAATTAATGATATATAAATTAGCACACAATTTTTACATTAACCCTTAACTTGTACTAAATTAGAGCGTTGTGTAGAAAAATTTTATAAAATTCACTAAGTATAAATAGTTACTGAAATTTAAAACTTAATCACAAAAATAGTCTCCTTCCCTTTTTCACTTTTAACTTCAATTTTCC
>CAZJHB010000288.1:0-1883 GCA_964545685.1 uncultured Candidatus Peribacteria bacterium
TAGATTCAGATGTATGATGACGAGTTTGAACATGAGCTATTGATTGGTGAACAGCAGAAGTTACTACAGTTAATTGAACAATAAATGTAGAAGATTCAGTAGAATGATATTTAGGTTCAACAAGTGAAACACATACATTTAGTTATACAAAAATTTTTGATTGTAGAGATATTGTTTATGAATGATTATATTGACAAAAAATTTACTGAAATATAGCAACAATAGTTGAGACAAAACAAAGTGATGAAGCCTCTGTATTAGTTGATTGTTATAAATTGGATATTGAAAAAACGGTAAATCCATCATATACTGAAACTTATTTTTGGAAAATAAATAAATCAGTAGATATTGCAAAACATGAATTATTTGAAGGTCAAAATGCAAGTTCAAATTATGATGTAACAGTAACAAAATCAGATGCAGTAAATTCAGGTTATGTAGTAGCAGGTAATATTAAGATATCTAATCCATCAGAATCTATTACTTGAATAATAGAATCAGTAAGTGATGTACTTGATGATGGAACATCAGCAACATCAATAGATTGTTGAGTAAGTTTACCATATAGTTTACTTGCATGAGAAACTTTGAATTGTAGTTATGTTGTTAATCCAACAGACAATAGTTCAACATTAAATACAGCAACTGTAGAAATACGTTGATGAGTATGATGAGTTTGAACTTGAGTAGTTGATTGGAGAACAGCACAAGTTACTACAGTTAATTGAACAATAAATGTAGAAGATTCAGTAGAATGATATTTAGGTTCAACAAGTGAAACACATACATTTAGTTATACTAAAGAGTTTGATTGTAGAGATATAGTTTATGATTGAATATATGGTCAAGAGACTTATTCAAATATAGCAACAATAGTTGGAACACCATTAATTGATAATGCATCAGTAATAGTTGATTGTTATAAACCAGAAGTAATAAAAACAGTTAATTCATCAATTGTAGAAGGGTATGATTGGACAATTGAGAAAACTGTAGATGTTGATAACTGGGATTTATTTAACTGAGATTCTGCTACTTCATATTATACAATTTCAGTTAATAAAAATTTAACTTCTACAGATTATTCAGTAGAATGAGAAATTACTATTAAAAATACTTCTGATAATTTAGATTTAACTATAAAAAGTGTAGATGATTTAATTGATGGTTGAGTAGTAGCAATTGTTGATTGTGGTACTTTACCAACTACTATTTTATCATGAGAATCTCTTGTTTGTACTTATGAAGCTTCTTATCTTGATTGAACTGAAATACTAAATACAGCAACAGCAAATTTTGCAAGTAATGTAAATAGTGCTTCATGATCAGCTGCTATAGATTTTACATGAGTTAAGCCTATTATTATTGGCTGAAAAATAGATGTAGATGATACTTTTGATAAGTGAGATAGAACTTGAATAACTAATAGTATATCATATAATTATACAAGAAAATTTATATGTTGAAATGAGGAGTGAGAATTTACTTGAATAGATAATATTGTTGATAATACAGCAACAATAGTTTGAACTCCATTAAGGGATAATGCTTCTGTAGAAATTAATTGTTATGATTTAGAGGTATCTAAGTCTGCTGAAACATCGTATGATCGTTATTATGATTGGATTATAGAAAAGATAGGTTCTATTACAGAATTAACTTTAAATAAATGAGATTCTTATACTGTAGATTATGATGTAACTTTAACTCAATCATGATATAATGATCGTAATTGGTATGTAGCTGGAGAGGTAATTATTGTAAATAATAATCCAAGTAGAGATGCTGAACTTAAAGAAATATTAGATGAATTATCTATAGATTGAGCACTTGATGTAGATTGTCCATCTTTGGTAATTCCTGCTTGAGAACAATTAGTTTGT
>CAZJHB010000289.1:0-1878 GCA_964545685.1 uncultured Candidatus Peribacteria bacterium
TCTCAAGTTAAAGACTTTCTAGGTTTAAATAATCAAGATTTCTCCCAATTTGTATATATATCTCCCTCAAAATTCTCCGGATTATACTTTTTCAAAAATTCGTTTTGCATTTTTCAAAATTAAGATAAAAAAATAAACTCGTTTTACATTATATAAACAAGCTTTATTTTTCAAAATTTATTTTAAAAAGATTTAACTAAATTTTTATTAGCTATTCTCATCATGACATTGATAGCAAGCTTCACTTACATCAATTTTCATATAATTTATTATATCATATTTGTTTTAATTGTTTCTTGACATAATCTTCACTAATTATATCATTTGCTAAAAGAAAAACCATAGAATTAATACATCAATTTTCTACAAATATTCATAATCATATTCTTTCAATATCCTCCTTTATTACCCATCATTCTTTAATTGCAGATATCAAAGTATCATCACATCAATTTTCAATATAAACTATTAATCAAACTTCATTAAATTTATCTACTGATCAAATTATATTAGCTAATGTTTTATCAAATCAATTTTCTACCAAATTTTGTATTCAAATATTATACAATTCTGATAAATCAATCCATTTATAAGTATCTAAAATACAATTAATAGTTAAATCGCATCAATTTTCTACAAGTTTTTGAAATCAAACTTTTAAATAATCCTCATAAGTTATCCATCAATTTTTAATAACTAATGATATAAGATAATCACTTCATTTATCTACTAATGTTTTTAGTCAAATTTCTTTTACTTGAATCTTTAACTTATCTGAATCATTTAAGAATCAAAGTTCACTTGCAGTAATTATTGATTTATTACATCAATTTTGAACTAATAAATTTAATAAAGAAATATCAAATTGTTTTACAATAAATCATTTTTTAATTGCTTGAACTATAGCCCAATCACAGCCTTTTAGAGCAAATGTATCTAATCAAATTTCTTCAAACTTTTCTTTTGTTAAATTACAATTATCTGAAATATATTGCGATAATCTATTCTTATTATGTACTTTAAAATTTTCTAATTTTAAAAATTCATTATAAATTTTAAATAAAGTATTTGTATCAAAAGATAGTAAAATATTTTTTACATCGTTATATTTATAATTACTTTTTATTTCAACTCAGTCTATATTTTCAAAAATAGATTCTACCTCACATTCTCATCAAGATATTCAATCTACAATATCCATAATTTTGTTAATTAATTTTGATTGAACATGTTTTTTTACTAAATCAAATTCTAATTCTTTAGATGAATTATCTTTTAATACTTGTACAAATAACAATACTGCTTCTGAAAGAATCTCTCATCATTTTATATCTCATTTTATTTCTTCAATAAATTCAAAAAATTTATGCCTTTTTACTTCATCATTTATTAGTTCTATTAAAATATTTTTTAATCATTCATCGTTTTTTATAGTCAATATTTTTTTATTTTGTTCTAAAAAAATATTAACTACATTCATAAAAATATGTTTAGCTTCAGGTTTTAAAGTAAATACATTATATAAAACTTCTTCAGGAGTTTTACAATCTAATCATTTTATAGTTTCTATGTTATTCATTACCTAATGTTTATTATAAAAATAATACAATATTTATACTATAAATTATTCTTATGTCAAATTGAAATATAGAATCTAACACAAAATTCAACTTTTAGAAAAGTAAAAAAAACTTTATTTGTAACTACCTAACAGTATAAATACAAATAAAGTGTAAAAATTTCTTAATTTTTTTCTTCTTTAACATTAATATAAAGGAAAATAAAAAATTATTTAATTAATTGTGAAGCAAGTTCTGGATTATCAATTAAAAGTTTTAAACTTTCATAAGCAGATATTTCCATAATTTTTAAAGTCAT
>CAZJHB010000290.1:0-1878 GCA_964545685.1 uncultured Candidatus Peribacteria bacterium
GAGTATGAATATATTGGTGAATATCTACAACAATTATGCTATTTCAACAAATATACGTAAACTTGAAGAATAAGAAAAGTTAAATAATTTTTATTGACATAGGTATATATATATATACTTGTTATACTTTCAAATTGTTTGGAAGCAAAATAAAAACAAAATTTTAAAAAAGGAGTTTTTCCTAATGGGATTCAAAAAAGTTGTAATGTTTATCGTTAGTATTCTGCTTATTTCTTTTGTCAACGGATTTGCAGGAAACAATCAGGATCTAGTATATTTTATAGATGGTTTTTATACTTCAGCTGAAGATGTAGATCAAACTATTTCTCAAAACAATACTGGAGCCAACAATTCTTGCGGTCCAACTAGTGTGATGTTTATAGATAATTTCTATTTTTACGAAAATGGAATGTGTCCATTATACACCACTACTACATCTCTTGCAATAGATGAGCTGGAAGATATATATACTTATCTAGGATTATCTTATAATACATATACAAGCTTAGATGAATTAAAGAATTTAGCTAAATACGAATATGGTTATGATGATACTAAACGAGCGAATTCTTCAAATTCTACTGATACAAATGTTGATAATATGATAGAAAGATTAAAAGATGATAATCCTGTATTAATTGTTTTGGATTCAAATTATTCTAATAATCCAGTTTATGGATACGATCATATTGTCATCATATATGCCTATCAAAGAATGCCAGACGATTTCGGTCATACAGCAGGAGATGTGGATAATGATCATCAAAATGATAGAATTTACTTCTATGATCCTTATTATGGAAATAATGGGTACTTTGAACGAGGCGAAATTGGTACTGTTGTTGATTTGATAAATTTTGCTTACTTAGTCATTGCGCCATAAAAAACTTGATTACACTAAATTTTTAATATATTTTAGTTGTAGTACAAAAATAAAGTGGAAGAAAGTATATTCTTCCACTTTTACATAAATAATTAATAAAAAAAATGAAAAAAATAAATAGAAAACAAGTTTTTACGTTTATATGATTAATATTACTTATATTAAGTTTAGTATATAATATTTTTTTATATAATCTAAATAATAAATTAATTGTAAAAAATAATAATTTACTAACGATTAATAGTAAATTAGAAAATACAAATAATGAATTATTAATTTATAAAAATATATATACCAATGAAGAAAAATTACAAGAAAAAGAAAAATTAGAAAATAGTAAAAATTGATATGATATAAATATTGAAAAATATTTAACAATAGATTACCCTATATTTACTCAACTTGAACAAGATGAAAATATAAATATAATTAGACAAAAACTTGCAAATTGAGAAATACAATCAATTACTATAAATAATATTAATTGAACAAATTTTGATTTTTTTGAAAAAATTACAGATAATTTTTATTTTTATAAACTTGAATTATCTTTTGAAAATTATAGTGATGAAAATTATTATATTTTTAATAGTATTTCAAATTGTTATTTTTCAGAACTTGAAATAAGTTTTATTTGAAAATTAAATTGAAAACAAACTTTATTAAAAACTTTTAATAAATTAAAAAATATTATTGATAATATCTCAGAAAAAAATAACTTTATTCATAAAAAATGAGAACCAATATTATCAGTTTTATTAATTTGATTATGACTTGATTTTTTTGAAAATTATAATATTAGTGAAAATGAAATAGAAACAATTAATAATTTTAAAGCAAAAAATATTAATTTTAATTTTTGAAAAAATTAGTATTTATAATTATTAAATATTTTCAATAAAATAAAAGATAATATGAAATCTCCCTATATTAAAAAAATAATTTGACTAAATATATTTTTTTAATATAATTTGCGCGCAAAGAACTTTGTTTCT
>CAZJHB010000291.1:0-1873 GCA_964545685.1 uncultured Candidatus Peribacteria bacterium
CTCAAAAAGCAATATTAGGTATAACTGCTATAAAGAATATCAATATTATTTTTTTTAACATATATTTCAAATTAATTATTAACTATTTATTATTATTTACTAATTATTTCTATTAACATTTTCTAATGTATTTATACCTATATCAGAAGGTATGTTAACATTAATTACATTATACTCTTCTAAAATAACAGTTCCTGTTTGAGTTATTTTCTGTATATTGTCTTTTTTATCAACGGTATTATTTTCGTTTATTTTTATATCTGAAATACCTCAATCTGTTTTAACTTTATCTACTATAACTTTTTCTATCAAATTATTATCTGTTTCAGATATTCCAATAGTTTTTTTATTATTAATATTTTTTAACAGTAAAATCAATATTATAATAATAAATACTATTAAGATAATTACCACATAATATTTCTTTAATTTTTTACTTTTCATAATTAATCTCAATTATAAATAAATTTTTTAATTTTTAATCTAATTAAACATTTATATTATATCATATGCAAAAACTACATATTGATATTTTATATTTTTATTGCTTAGTTTGTTTTTTTATATCAAAATTTTCCAATATTCAATAAATCCATTTTCTTCATAATTTTTCTGTATTATGATCTTTTATAATAGAATCTCATAAATCATTTATTTCCAAAAATCTTATATTTCAATTATTTTCTTCTATAAACTCAATTGCTCATGCATTTTCGTTAATATTTAAAATAATATATTTGATAACTTTCTTAAAATTATCCGAAATATTTTTTTTATCTCAATTTTCCCACCTAGTATGTAAAGCAACTCAAGTTCTAATATTTTTTTTGTTTAATAAATCTTCTTTTGTTGTTAAATTTATTTTATGTTTTAAATAAAATATATCAACTTTTGAAGTTTTAAAATTTTGATTAACATAAAATCTATATTCTTTTTTACATTCATACCAATCTATTATATAAATTGAACCCCTATTTCATATTACTTTAGATATAAACTTTATATAAATATATTCTAATAAATCTTCTCTCTCAACAATTTTATCTATTTCAATTATTTTAATATCTTTTCAATTATCAGATGAATAAGATCATTTTAAAACAAGAAAATTTTTTCCTAATACTTCTTTCCGTAATAATAAAATCCTTTTAATTCATTCTAAACTTCTATTTTTATATAAAGGTAACATAAAATCTCAAATATATTCATTTCTTTTTTTATAAATATCAATAATATGTTCCAATTTATCCCATTTTAAATGATATTTTTTTCTTTTATTTGCAAATGAAACTCTTATATTTGGTATTTTTTCTAATAAAAACCGAAATGGATTATTTGAAGCCAATTTTACAGCCATAATATGTATTTTTTCATTATTTAATATAGTCCATTTATTATCTTTAAAAATATATAAAGATTCATTTAAAATTACCATTTCTTCATTATATATCCAAGATATTTCATTATATGAAATACCTTTCTCTTCTTTCATATATTTTAACAAAACTAATTCATGATATATACATCAAGATCTTATATTAATTTTTTTTTCTTTTAATATTTTTTCATAATAAATATCAGATAAATAAAATTCTATACTAATTCAATTAATTAATCATTTTAAAATTTCCTTAAATTCCAAATAATGATTACGAGGCATTCTAGATATTACACAATATATTTTCATAGAATTTATATTAAATATTATTTTTTAATTATATTCTTCATTCATCAACCTTATAATTCCACAACATTTATAGTTTTATTCTTAATTTTTTTATACTCTATTATCTTCATGTATTTCAAGTATCTACAGGAGTTGGAGTTGGAGTTGGAGTTGGAGTTGGAGTTGGAGTTGGAGTTGGAGTTGGAG
>CAZJHB010000292.1:0-1843 GCA_964545685.1 uncultured Candidatus Peribacteria bacterium
TATGAATTGGAGAAAAAAAGACTCCAAATCCATTTGTTGTAGCTTGTGATAAATTTATATATATAGAGATACTTAAAAAACAAACTGAAGAATCTAAAGAAACTATAACTAGCGTTGATACTATAGGATCAAAGGAAATTGCATTAATATCATCTACTATTAATGATATATCTGATGAAGATGGATGGGCTTTTCTTTGAGATGTTGGATGACTTATACAAAAAAAACAGCCAAGTTTTGATTCTAGAAATTATGGTTTTGAAAAACTAACTCCTCTTATTAAATCAACTTGAAAATTTGAAATAGAGCAAAGAGATAATCCAAAATCACGTAATAAACTTATTTATGTAAGAAATAAATTGAAAAGAAAGTTGTGAAGAAGAAAAAAGTAGATAATAAATATATATTTATATTAATTCACCAAATTCATAACTAATATTACCATCAGTAAAAGGATAATCTTTTGTTACTTGTATACTACTAACCCCATTAATTTAGATTAATCCGGAGAAGGTGCTTGAAGTATGGATGAGTTATGAATTTATTATATATTTGAATTCTCTTAATTTATTGTTATAATACACTTTCATATTATACAATAAAAAATTTAAAAAGAATGAATTTAAATTTATCTATAGTAAAACAGATTTTTACTTTAGCAATACCTATATTATTTGCAAATATACTTCAAAGTGCATATCAATTAATTGATGCATTTTGGGTATGAAGATTATGAGAAAATGCAGTTGCCGCAGTTTCTGTTAGTTTTCCAATTACTTTCTTTTTGATTTCAGTTTGAAGTTGATTTGCAATTGCATGAGCAACATTGATTGCTCAATATTGTTGAGCTAAAAAACAAGAAATGGTAAATCATATTGCAGCTCAAACAATATTATTAGTAGTTGTTATATCTATTAGTTTATCAGTTATTTGATATTTTTCTTCTGGCTTTATATTAAATTTAATGTGAGTTGAAAAAGAAGCTTTTTCAGATGCGTTATCTTTTTTAAGAATTTCTTTTTTGTGAATGGTTTTTGTATTTTGATTTTTTATGTTTCAATCTATTTTAAGATGAATATGAGAAGTTAAAATGCCTATGAAAATAGTATTAGTTACTGTTTTATTAAATTTGATATTTGATCCATTATTTATATTTTGATTTTGAATAATTCCTGCTATGTGAGTGTGATGAGCAGCTTTTGCAACATTATGTACACAAGCAATGGCTAGTATTATTTGAATTTTTTTATTATTCAAATGAAATTATTGAATAAAAGTTAGTTTCAAAAGTTTTAAACCTGATTTTTCATATATATCTAGAGCATTTTTCTTATGATTTCCTTCATCAATCGAAATGTCACTACGTAGTTTGTGATTAGTAATGATGACTTTTTTAATTACTAGTTTTTGAACAACTGCTATTGCTTCTTATTGAGCATGATCAAATGTAATACAAATAATAATGATTGTAGCAATGTGATTGTCTATGGCTGTTTCTGCTCTAGTATGACAAAATATATGAGCAAAAAATACTGATTTGGCACAAGAAGTTGCAAATACAAGTATAAAAATTTCATTTACATTTTTAACTATTATATGAGTTATTGTGTTTTTATTTGCAAAGTTTTTTGTATGATTTTTTGTTCCATGAGAAGAATTAGTTATTAATTTATGATCAAGATTTTTGATTTTTGTAGCTCTTTCTTTTTGATTTGTATGAATTCAAATGGCTATAACTTGAGTACTTCGTGCAGCATGAAGTATGAAAACTGCACTTATACTAACCATTATTTCTCAATGGGTTTTACAATTTCCTTTAGCTTATATTTTATCAAAACATACT
>CAZJHB010000293.1:0-1834 GCA_964545685.1 uncultured Candidatus Peribacteria bacterium
AAATATCAATTATCTATAAAATAATATAATTTTTCTTGATTCAACTGTAAAAATAATTCAGATTCCAATCAAGCAGTTCTCAATCAAAACATAATTTTTTCCAAAAATATATCTTCATCACTCAATTTATCCTCAATAATTATTTTATTATCATAATAATCCTTAAAATTATCAGAATAACTATATCTTACTCAATCCAAAAATCAATGAGCCCCTAAACCAAATGCAACAACTTCACTATGATCCCAATAAGCCTTATTATGCTTACATTGAAATTGTTCTAGCCCCCTCTCCCCTAAGGGAGAGGGTTGGGGTGAGGGCCTTTTTGCAAAATTAGAAACCTCATATCTATCAAATCATCTAGATTTCAAAAATTCCTTTACTTCAACATATTCTCACAAATAATCATCTTCATTTATTCATAGTTTTTTCCAATTATCCGGATAATAATGATCCTCCAACATATAAACAGAAATATGTTTAACAAAATCATAATTATCCAACATATATTCAATATCCCTCTTTACTTCTCACTTTTTTACATAAGGCAAACCTATAATAAAATCCAAAGAAACATCAAATCACCCTATTATACTAATCCACTTTTGAAATTATGAATTTATGAGTATAATAAGGTTATTAAAATTTAACCTTATTTTTTTATGAAATGGTATAAAGTTCAGCTATCCAAAAAAGACTTATTAGAAATAGAATATAAAGAAAAAAAAGTAACCAAAATACAATTATTAAAAAGACTACAATGTATCAAATTAAAAAATAAAAATTGGACAAATAAAGATTTAGCTTCTTTTTTTTGAGTAAGTATAAATACAATAACTAACTGGATTAAATCATATAAAACAAATGGAATAAAATGACTTTTAAGTTGGTGATATTTTTGAAAAGAGGCTAAGTTAACTGAAATACAAGTAGAACAACTAAAAGCTAGAAATAACGAAACTCCTTTTGATACAGCCAAAGAAGCAAAGAATTATATAGAACAAAGCTTTTGATTAATATATAATGTAAATCGGGTACAAAGAATGCTCAAAAAAAACTTTGACTTTCATACAAAAAAACATGATTAATTCCATGAAATTGCCCAGATGAAAAAATACAAATAAAATTTATTGAAAATACATTCAATCCATTACTTAAAAAAGCAAAAGAATGAAAAATTCATCTATTATTTGCTGATCCTACTCATAAAGTTCATAATACAATTAACGGTAAATGTTGGCAAACGAAATGAAAAAAAGGTACAATAAGACTAAAATCAAATACTTGAAGAAGAAGAATAACAATATTGTGAGCTATTGATGTCATTGATACATCAAAATTAATAACTATTGTGACTGAGGATAATTGTGACAAAGAAATGGCTAAATCATTGTTAAAAGAAGTAAGAAAAGAATATAATGATGGGAAAAAGATTGTGATTATAAAAGATAATGCAAGTTATCATCATGCAAAAGAAACATTAGAATTAGCAGAAAAATTGAATATTTCAATTGAATTTTTACCGCCATATTGCCCAAATTTAAATCTAATTGAAAGAGTATGGAAGTTTATGAAATCAAAATTTAAAAATATTTATTTTCCTACTTTTAATTGATTTTTTGATGAAGTATGTAATTTTTTTTGTCACTTTGATAAATATAAAAATGAAACTTCTAAATTATTAAAACATAAATTCCAAATTTTAAAAGTGGATTAGTATATTTCCACATAAAAGTAGATGAAGAAAAGCAATAGAAGATATGTGAATATTAAGGAAAGTCTGAAAAACTCATCAAAAATCTTGCAAATTTCAATTTGTGAGATTTTTTTTGTA
>CAZJHB010000294.1:0-1832 GCA_964545685.1 uncultured Candidatus Peribacteria bacterium
AAAAAGAAATTGAATTGGAAAATTTTGGGAAAGTAATTATAAAATTGAAAAAATAGTTTTTTTATAGATGTGACTTTTTCAGACTTTCCTTAAATTAGACAAAAGTAAAATTAGCATTATAAGTAAAAATGTGAAAAATATTTTTTTGCATTTTTATTTTTGACTTTGAAAAAATTTAGTGATAAAATTAAGCACATATTTATTTTTAAATTTTATATATGTGAATAGAAACAATAGAATGAAACAAAGAATATGATGAACAAAATAAAGAAAATTATCATCCAGAAATTAATAAAAATATTGATTTTTTTAAATATATAATTAATTGATTATTATAACTAATTTGTTAAAAACTCTATATATATTTTTAAATTTTAAATTTTTTGGCTTAATCTAAATTTTGGAGAAAAAAATTTAAAATACATATAATAGAAAAAATAAACTTTTCAAATAATACCTTTCTCTTGTCCCAAGCTTGGGACAAGAGAAAGGTAAAAAAAACGTACTTATAAAAATTTAATCCACCAAAATTTAGATTAAGCCAATTTTTTTCATAATAAAAATATAAGAATTTATTTGACATTTTTAATAATTACATTATAAATATATAAAATATTAAAAAAAAAAAATAATTTTTTATATTTAATTAAAACAATTATTATGATAAATTGAAATAATTATGAAAAAAGAATAAATAGAAGAAATGAAAGACAACAAAATCCTTTATATGATATAGAAACTTTTGAATGAAAATATAGTAAAAATTCAAAAATTTACAAATCCCTTATAAAACTTGAACTTTCTTTAATTTCTCCTGATAATGCAACTTGAATTTATGATCCTATAGAATACTTACATCATCTATATTATGGTGAAAAATTATGAGCACCAAGTATTTTTAATATAATTTGAAAATATTTTCATTATAAAGAATATTCAAAATTAAATTATTTATTCCGTGAAGTTTTTTGATGGAAATTAAGAGATAAAGGAGAAAAAAATAATGTAGATAATAATAAAACTAGAATAAAAAGAGAATCAGAAAATACACAAAGAATGGCGACAGATATTATTTGATTTAATGATTTAAATGAATTTAATGAAGATAGTTTTTCTAATGAGATATTAGAAACCATTAGATATAAAAGAGATAAAATGTTAATGATACTTTCAATTATTTCATGAAAAGAAAAAGAAGAGATAAAAGAATTAATAATAAAGAAAAAAAATAATAAAAATAATAAAACATGATCTAAACAAATTGCTAAAACTATTCAAGAAATTTTAGATAATGTTTGAATGTCTAAAATTAAGATCAATAGACATTTAATTCAAAGAATGTAAAAAAATATTAAAATTATATTTTATTTTTTTTATAATATGATAATATATAAATATAATAATAATTAAAAATAAAAATATGGATAATAATCTTATTGAAGCATATAATAATTCAGAAAGAAAAAAGATAAAAATTGAAAAAATATCCGAAATATATGATTTCATAATAGACTCATGGAAAAATAATAAAGATTTATCAGATATTACTTATGATAAAAAAAATGATATTTTTTGAAAAGAAACAAATTTATCAAAATCATATAAAATATTAATAAATAATTGATACATTGAAAATTATTCAGATTATGAAAAAAAAATACTTAATTTAAGTAAATCTGGTTATAGTTATGATCAAATATGAAAAGCTATAGGAAATATATGTGAAGATATAGATATTAATATTAAAGTAAAATTACATAAAAATACTGTAAAAAGATTTATTGATAGAATAATTGATGAACAAAAAATTACAATTTAACTCATAATTTTTC
>CAZJHB010000295.1:0-1817 GCA_964545685.1 uncultured Candidatus Peribacteria bacterium
TATAATACGAATATATAGTTAATCACTATTAAAGGTTATTTAATATATATTCGTATGAAAATTGATAGTTTAAGTGTTATAACTCCTGATATTATAGATTCTCTTTGAATTAATAAAAAATCTGTAAATAATAAACTTTCTAGATATGTAAAAGAAAGGAAGTTTATTAGAGTAAAAAGATGATATTATTTAAATTTGAAAAAACAATTAAATTTAAAAGAAATTTCAAATTTAATTTTTACAAATAGTTATATTTCATTAGATACCATATTATATGAAGAAGGAATTATTAAACAATATAGTAATTCCATATATAGTATATCAAAAATTGCTAAATCAGAAACTATAATTATATGAAATTATAAACTATATAATTATAAAATGGATATTAATACTGAATTATGAATAATTATTGATAATAATGGGATTAAAAAAGCTTCTAAAGAGAGGGCAATATTAGATAGTTTATATATGAAAATATTTTCAAGTAAATATCCATGAGATTCAGAAATGAATATAAATAATATTGATAAATATTTAATGGATGAATTATTATTAATTTATCCAGAAAGAGTCAAAAATTATTATTTAAAATTAATAAATGAATAAACAACAAGAAAGTAGATTAGAATATATAAAAAATATTTTAAGTCAGATAAACAAAAATAAATATTTAAATAAAAATCTTATATTTAAATGATGAACATCTTTAATGTTGTTTTATGGTTTAGATAGATTTTCAGAAGATCTTGATTTTAATTATATCGAAGATGATACAATTGATGTTATAGAAGGTATTTTTATAGGATTATGATATACTTATATTAAAGAGGTAATGGAATTTTGAACTAGATTTCAGGTAGAATATTTAGTATGAAATGATAAGTTTCATTGTATTGTTGATTTGAGTAAATACCTATATAAAACAGAACCTGATATTGATATAAAGAATTTTGCATGAAATCCTCTAAAAATATTAAAATTAGAACAAAATTTTGCTCATAAGTTTTGTGCTTTTTATGAAAGAAAGAAGTGAAGAGATGTTGTTGATATAAATTTTTATATGAAAAAATGATTATTTCCAGATGAAAAAATATTAAAAGAGAGACATAAAAAAAATTTTAAAGACTTTTTGTTAATTTTAATAAAAGAATTACAAACTCCTTATTTAAATGAAAGATTAACTAAAGCACTAGATCAATTACATTACAATAATTATAGTTTATATGAATATAAAAATAATATAATAGAAAATATAAGTAATAGTTATACTTGATGAATATTTAAATTTGATATTAATTATAAAGAAAAAATCAATGATTCAGTGAAAATAATTGTATTGGATGAAAATTCTACATTATTAATAGATTGACAAGTTATTAATAATAAAATTCAAACTAAGTATGGAATTGTTGATTCTAAGTCAGTAAAACTTATTTATGGATGTGAAACTAAAGAAAAATTGTTTTGATATATAAATAATGTCTTTCTTGAAAAGAAACTTATTTTAAAACCATCAGTTGTAAATAAGATAAAGTTAATTAATTAAATTATGTATAAAATTTATATAAAGTTAAATATACTTTATTTTAAGCCATAAATTGATTTGACAAAGATACTAAAAATAATATACTATTTTTAGTA
The DNA here is from genome assembly GCA_964545685.1 of uncultured Candidatus Peribacteria bacterium. Lineage (GTDB taxonomy): Bacteria > Patescibacteriota > Gracilibacteria > BD1-5 > UBA6164 > CAZJHB01. The sequence goes on from CAZJHB010000295.1 coordinate 1,645, forward strand.
TTTATTTAATGTAATTATTATGAAAAAAACACAAAATAATTTTTGATTTACATTAGTTGAATTAATAGTAGTAATTACTATTCTAGCAATACTTTGAACAATAGCTTTTATATCACTTCAATGATATAGTGCACAAGCAAGAGATAGTAAGAGAGTATCAGATATCCAAAATA
>CAZJHB010000296.1:0-1812 GCA_964545685.1 uncultured Candidatus Peribacteria bacterium
AGTGTGAGTTTTTACATCGCCTCATCTTGTAGATATAAGAGAAAGATTTGAAACACATGATTGATTAATAAAAGAGGATGAATTTATAGAAATAGTAAATAAGATAATGGAATCTAAAATGGATTTATCTTATTTTGAAAGATGTTTTTTGATTGCTTTACTTCATTTTCAGAAGAAACAATGTGATTATGTGGTTTTAGAAGTATGAGTATGATGATTATTTGATACTACTAATATAGTGAATCCTATAATTACTGCAATTACATCAGTTTGATATGATCATTTACATTTATTGTGAACAACTTTGGAAGAAATATCAATGCAAAAAGCTTGAATTATAAAAGAAAATATTCCCATAGTAATAAATCATAGAAATTCGGTAATTGAAAAAATTGCAAAACAAAATAAATCACCAATTATTTTTAGTGATAAGAGGATAAAGACTAATTTACTTTGAGAACATCAAGAAAAAAATGCTTGAGTAGCTTATGAGATATGTAAGAATTTAGGGATAGAAAAAAATATAATTTTGAATTGATTACAAAAGGTAAAACATTTTGGGAGATTACAATTTGTTAGAGATAATTTATTGGTAGATTGAGCTCATAATATTGATTCTTTAATTTCACTTAAAAACTATATAGAAAAAAATTTGAACAATAAATTTGAAAAGATTTATTATTGTTTTTGATTAAAAAAATGAAAAATACCAGATTTTATTTATGATATATTTCAAAAAGATAAAAATTATATTTGAGTTGATTTTCAATCAGATATATTAGAGGATTTGTCTAAATATAAAGATTTGAGATTCTTGAAAGTAGGGGATATAAAAAAAATGGCGATAGAAAATAAGAAAAATTTATATTTAGTATTTGGTAGTTTGTATATGATAGGAGAATTTTTAAAGTAAAAAACTTTTTTTAAAAAAAGATGTTATTTGAAAATTAATATATAATATTAATATGGGTAGGAAAAATATAATTTCCTTTAAATTATATATTTTAATAGGGTAGGAAAAATTATGGATAATATTAAACATATAAAAAAAGATTGATTAGCAATCAAGGATCTTAAATATGTTATTAAAAAAAATAAACTTAATAATGATATTTTTGATGTTTCATTTTATAATAAATCTAATTGAAAACCTATATCTTGATTAAAAATTTCAAAAGTTAATAAAACAGATATACATAATGTTGATAAATATATTTCATATCTTATAGAAAACGAATTATTTTTAACTGATTTTTGATTTAAAGATTATTTAAAATCAATTAATAATAAAACATACTCTCATTTTTTTTCATCTATTATAGACCAAGCTTATTTAACTGAAGCAAGATTAACTCCTGTGTTAGAGAAACTAAATAATGATATACAATGATACTATAATAAAATTACTAAATTGTCTGAAGAACAAAATATAAGATCTAGTTCTAATATCTTTACTATTGAATATATTTCTGATGATATATATTGAACTACAACAATGGAAGGTGAAATTGTTGATAAAGAATATATTGAAAAAATTTTAGTTGATAAAAATTTTTCTTGAACAAATTTATCTGAATTGGAAGCAACAAATATTAGAAATGGTTTCTTTTGGGCTATAAAAAAATCAATAGATAGTCCAAAATTATCAATTAATCTAATTAAAGAAGCTCATAAGGTATCTACAAAAGATTTAGATAAACTTGTAATAAAGTGATTAAAATATTATTCTGGAAAATTTAGAAATGAAGTTGTAAATATGTGAATATTTAGAACTGTTAACTGAAAAATTGACTATTTTCCACCTGAAAAACC
>CAZJHB010000297.1:0-1805 GCA_964545685.1 uncultured Candidatus Peribacteria bacterium
AAATATTATATTTTCAATTTTTTATTAATATTATGGAACTAAAGACATTTTTAATTTTTAGTCCCTTTTTGTATTCCATTTTTTGGGGGTCAGTTCAATTTTTAAGTACGTTTTTTTTTACCTCTCTCTTGAATTCTTGTATAATAATCATACGTTAAATCAAATATTGTATAATATATATTTTAACATATGATTATTTTTTAATAAAATATTATTATTAATAGATAGTATGAGAGAGCTTGTTGAATTCTAGAGTTTTAAAGCTTGTGGGAGAGTTGGAGCCACTCATTCATAACGATTGTATAGAAACTTGAGCTTAAAGCTTGTATTTACAAGAAGGATCAAAATACGAATGAGTAGCATACATCTATTAAAATTTATTTTTTAAACTATTTATTTATGAAAAAAGAATTCATTTGAATAGATGTTTCCAACAATAGTCTTGATATCTATGATAAAAAGAGCAGTATTTGAAGTCAAATACAAAACGATTATAATACTATTTATAATTTTTTCAATAAACTTGATAAAAATTCATCTGAGTATATTATTATTTCAGAAGCTACATGAGTATATTCTAGTTATTTATGTAAAGCTTGTTTTGATTTATGAATTCAACATTATGAAGTAAATTCTAGAGCTATACATCAACTTTGAAAAAATATTTGAGATAGAAATAAAACTGATAAAATTGATTCTGAAAAAATCGCTTATATTTGAGAAATGCTATTTAATATAAATAAAAAATGATTTGGTAAAAACAGATTAAGTTCTGTATCTAGTAATGATATTAAAAGTTTAAAAAGTATAATGTCTGCTATACATTCTTCTAAAGATGATATACAAAAATTTAAACAAAGAATTGCATCTGTAAAAAAAGATATTTTTGCTCCTAAATGAATTATTAAAGATTTTGAAAAATCTATTGCTTTAGCAAAAAAATTAAGGCTAAACTAGTTAATCAAGCTATGGAAATTATTAAAAAATTAGAATTATATACTAATTTTGAAAATTTATGTACTATTCCGTGAATAAGTAACGAAGTTGGACTTGAATTAATGGTATTTTTTATAGATTTGTCTGAAAAATGAATTTGAGTTTCTGATAGAGCTAAAGTAAAAGCTTTTGTCTGACTTGATTTATCTTTACAACAATCTTGAACATCTATTGATAAAAAAAGAATATCTAAACAGTGAAATAAACATGTTCGTTCTATTTTACAAATTTGATCAAGATGTTGGTTTAAGCTTGTGAAAATAGATAAGTATAAAAATACTAATTTATGATTATTTTTTCAAAGAATGGTTAATAAATTTGAAACTCCAACTAAGAAAAATGGTAATTCTATTTCTACTGCTATGAGTAAAAAAATATTACTTGTTGCTTGGTGAATCTTTTGGAGTAATACTCCATATAACCGGTCTTAATTATCTTATTTTAGCTATATATTATTACACTTGAAATTTTATTATAGAAAAATCTATTTATTAATTTTTTTTAAAAATATATAGGTGTTTTTTGGATGCTTAAACTTTTTTTTAGTATTTGGCTTTAAATAACATTTTTGCTATTTAATACTATATATACATATTATATTCTTGATATTTTAAAAAAGTTAAAAAAAACTTGCATTTAATATAGAAACTCTTCCCGCTTAAGCGGGAAAAGAGGCTGCAATTTTATTTAAAAAGTTTATTTTTTTCTATTATATATTTTTTAAATTTTTCTCCACCAAAATTTAGCTTATGCCAAAACATCTCCTTAACCAAACATCCTCTACCCCATCATTCCCATCACCACCAAAC
>CAZJHB010000298.1:0-1799 GCA_964545685.1 uncultured Candidatus Peribacteria bacterium
CCATCAAGATTAGCTTGAACTTTACCATTAAATAATCATTTTTTATTTTTATCAACATTAATATCTAATAATCAAACAGCTCAATCTTTATCAAATTTGTTTAAATATTGATCTAATTTTTTATTAAGATTTTCATTTATAAGTCTTTCTATAACTTCTTTTGAAATTTCTAGTTCAGTTCAAACTTGTAATTTTATTTTAATTTCCATAAATAATTTTATTATTAAAAATATAATGCTACACTATTTTATCATATTGTTTTATAAAATCAAGAAATTTTAATTTTTTTTGAAAAAATTGTTGAAAAATAAGCATATTTTAATAGAATATTACAATAAATTAAAATTTAATAATAATTACACAAAAATGACTAAATATATTCCAACTATTTGACTTGAAATACATATAAGAATAAAATCTAAAACAAAAATGTTTTGTTCATGTAAGAACGCTGTAGAATTAGCTTTGGAACCTAATATTAATACTTGTCCTGTTTGTATGGCTTTTCCATGAATGTTACCTACATTAAATGAGGAGGTTATAAGACTTGGTCTAATTTGAGGTATGATGATGCAATGTGAAGTAAATAAAGTTTCTAGATTTGATAGAAAAACATATTTTTATCCAGATAATCCTTCTGCTTATCAAATTACTCAATTATATGAACCAATAGTTTGAAGAGGTAAAGTTAAAACTATTGTTAATTGAGAAGTTAGAGAATTTGCTATTCATCATATGCATTTGGAAAATGATGCTTGAAAATTAATCCATGCTTGATGAAAGACCCTTTTAGATTTTAATAGAGCTTGAAGTCCTTTGATGGAAATAGTTACAGAGCCAGTTTTTCATGACAAAGAAGAAGTTATGGAATTTTTAAAAGAATTGCAAAAATTAATGAGAGCTTGATGAGTAAGTGATGCTGATATGGAAAAAGGTCAATTGAGATGTGATGTGAATATTTCTGTCGCAGAAGAAGGTTCAGATGGATTATGAGCTAGAACAGAAACAAAAAATGTAAATAGTTTTTCTGCAATTGGTAGAGTTATAGATCATGAAACACACAGGCAAATAAAAATACTTGAATCTTGATGATTAGTTGATCAAGAAACTAGATGATGGGATGATGAAAAAGGTATTTGAAAAACACAAAGATCAAAAGAAGATGCTATGGATTATAGATATTTTCCAGAACCTGACTTGTTACCAATAGAATTAACAATGGATTTTATAGAAGAAGCTAGAAAAACTCTTCCAGAATTACCTATAGAAAAAAGAATTAAATATTTAGATGAATACTGATTATCTCAAGATGATGCTAGACTTTTAACAACTAATAGAGAATTAAGTGAATATTTTGATGAATTAGTTTCATTAACAAAAGATTCTAAAAAATCATGTTCATATATAACTACTATTTTACTTGCTTTGATGAATGAATCAGAAGATATCAAAAATATTTCAGATTTAAAATTTGATATTAGAGAATTAGCTTATGTTATAAAAATGGTTAATAGTGATGAGCTTTCTTCTACTAATTCAAAACAAGTTGTTGAAGAATTATTTAATAATGGTTGAGAAGCAGATATTATTATTGATGAAAATAATTTGAGACAAAAAAATGATATGTGAGCATTAGAAGCTATAGTTGATGATGTTATAAATAATAATCAAAAACAAGTAGATGATTATAAAGCTTGAAATGTTAATATTTTTTGATATTTTGTTGGGCAATGTATGAAGGCTTCTCAAGGCCAAGGTAATCCAAAGATTTTTAATGAATTGTTGAAAAAGAAGTTAGG
>CAZJHB010000299.1:0-1789 GCA_964545685.1 uncultured Candidatus Peribacteria bacterium
AAATACTAATATAAATTATTAATTTTTTCTAATATATTATTAATATCATTAATCAATTTTTCTGCTTCTTCTAAATAACCATCAAGACTTATATAGTAAATTAATATTACTAAATTAGAAAATGAATTTTTTTTAAAAAATAAATACTTTAATCTATCATCATTATTATTAAATTTTTGTATAAAATCACTTTTTTCTGATATCATATTGGAATAAGTTACATTTTTCAAACCATAATCATAATAATTTTTTGTAAAAAAAATAAAACTTCAATTATTAATATTTGGATACTTAGATTCTATACTATGTTTTAATAAATATCTAATTGACTCGTATTCATATATAATTGAATTTTTATAAGAATCTTTAATATAATCTGGTTGTTTTATTACTTCTTTTAAAGAAAATAAACTTTTTTCAGTTAAATTATAATTATCAAGAATATAATTTAATTTATCAATATTAATTTTTTGAATAGCAAGTCATATAATATAATTATAAAATGTTCAATTCGAATTCATTATAATATCTCAAAATTTATAATCATTTATCATATAATTAATCGCTTTTTCTTGATCTCAATTTTCTAAATAATATAAAATATTATATAAGGTTTCTCTTGTTATACTTGTTAATCATGACAAAGAAGGATAATTCTCTCAATCAATATTATAAACAATTGCCTTTTTACTAATAATTTCTTTTACTCATATTCTTAATTTATCTATTTCTTCTACTTTCTCTATATTTAATTTTAAATTTTTTATAGAATCTTCAGATTTATAAAAATTTAAAATCTCAGGAGTTTCTTTATACTCTAATGTTTTTAAATAATCAACATATTCTATAAGATTTTCTAATCAATTATCTTCATATATTATATCTTTATACTTATGATTATTTTCAAATATAGCATTATCAATATATTTAAATTCAACTACAGGAACTGAATAATATAAAAAATAAAAAATCATTAAAGAAAAAACTATAGTTCAATATATTAAAAAAATACTTTTAAATTGATTCTTATTTGTTAATTCAACTCATTTTATTATTTTTATTTTATTTAATTTTTTAAAATATAATATTAATAATACAATATTTAACAAAGGCATTACAATAATTACTACTGAAAATAAATAAGTATTTTCAGTAGTAATTATTAATAAAATAAAAGTTATTATTGTGCTTAATAAAGAAAAAGCTAAATATTTATTCACTCAAAAAACTTTAGTTTTATAATATTTTACATTATTTTTTTTATCTTCTTCTAATAATATTTTTCAAGAATTCAATAACTTTTTAAATTTAATAAAAATATAAAAATAAAAAAAATTATAAATTATTACAATTATATTAAAAATATTTTTAAACTTAAACCAAGAAATATTAAATGATAATATATACAAGATCAAATAAAATATGATAAATCAAATAATTATATTAAAATATTTTTTTGGATTTTTAAAATATTTAATTAAAAAATAAATATGAATAATGGAAATAAATATATTTATTAAAATCGTAAAAAAAATATAATTAAATCAAAATAATCAATATGAAAAATCTAATCATAATATTAATAATAATATTTTTATTAATAGTAATAAAAAGTAAAATTTTATAAAAACATTTATTTCTATATTTTTCATATAATATAATTAATTATTAAATATACTTTATAATATCATAATTTTCAAAAAAAAAAAAATTGTTTAATAAATTAAACAATTTTTTTTTTATTACAAATATTTTCCACAAATTTCATCAAGTTGTTCTGCAGTATGTA
>CAZJHB010000300.1:0-1784 GCA_964545685.1 uncultured Candidatus Peribacteria bacterium
AAATATGTCATTAGAAGCATGAAAAATAAAAGAATCTGAAAATAAAAAGAAAGAACTTTCAGAAAAAGAACTAAAACAATGATTAAAAAAACAAGCAGATTTTAGAAAAACAAAAGAAAAAATAGCTGTAGAAATAAAAGCTGAAGATGATATTTTTCATCTTAAAGAATTAATTGAAAGATGAGTTATAAATCATGAAACTGCAAAAAAACTTGTTGATTGAGAACATATTGATGATACCACAGTTGAAGAAATCTTTAAAAAAATTGATGAACTTGAAGATATTAAAGATATTGATAAATATTTACCAAAGGATTTAAGGATTAGTCATGATGAATATTCAAAAGCTTTATATGATGATATTTTTAGAATAAAAACTATAACAAAACTAAATTCAGCTTTAACTTTACTTTCAAAACAAATTAATCCGGATACTTCAATGTGATTAAATCTATTTTCTGGTTTTTTAACTGTTCTTGACAAAAATCTAATAAAAATACAAGAAAATACTATTGATGTAAAAAATTCATTAACAAAAATTGATAAAAATAGATTTTGAAAAAAAGATAAACTTAATTTATGAAATAAATTTTTAAACTTTATAAAATAAATAATAAATGGAAATAATAATCTGAATAATACAATCTTTTCTAAATGCTTCCTGAATGATTTTAGGTAAAAAGGTAGTAGAAAATAAAACAATATGAAATAATTGGCAAACATTTTTTTCAAGATTTAATCATATACTTGTTATAGTTACTTTATTTATCTTTTGAGTTTTTAATTATAGTATTCCAAAAGAAGAGATAACATTTTTTAATATAGTATTAATGATAGTTGCTACTTTATGATTATACGTAACTTATCCCTTAAGAAGAATTGCTTATGCAAATGAAAAAGTAACAGTATTACAACCTTTTGCAATGCTTTATCAAGTTTTTCCTATAATTATTTCATTTATTTTTATAACTAGTGAAAAAACTAATTTAATAACTTTTATTACTGCAATTCTTGCTTCATTAGTTGTAATTTTGGCAAATGTTAATCTTAAAAATTTAAAAATAAATAAATATTGTTTAATGGTTTTAAGCTCTTCTTGTATTAAATCATTTCAAATTTTTTCATGTTTATATTTTCTCAAAATATTATCTCCTGCTAGTTTTTATTTTACAGAATCAATTATTGTTTTAATTATTTCTATTATATTAATATTTTTTAAGAAAGAAATATGACAATTAAAAACTATTACAAAGAAATATGCTAAATTATTATTATTTACAAATACAGTAGTTATTACCTCTATATTGCTATCACTTACGATGTATTCATCTTTTTGAGTAGTATTAACTAATTTAATTAGTTTACTTTATTTAATTTTTATATATATTCTTGGATATCTTTTTTTAAAAGACATACCAAGTAAAAAAGATATATTAGTAACAATATTTATTGCTATTTGTATAGTGATATGAGTATTTTTTAAAATATAACATAGAATAATGCAAGAAAAACAAGTATTTATTAAAGAAAATTTTTGGGAAGATATAAAAAAATCAAAACAAAAAAATATACATATAATAATGATTGCAACAAAACCAGATATAATTAAACAAGCTCCTTTATATTTAGAATTAATAAAAAGATGAGAAAACGTTGTTCTTATTCATACATGACAACATTACGATTATAACTTAAGTTCTTGAGTTTTGGAAGAATTTAATATGATAGTAGATATAAATCTCAATATTTCATGAAAAATTTATGAAAAATATGCTCAAATAGTT
>CAZJHB010000301.1:0-1782 GCA_964545685.1 uncultured Candidatus Peribacteria bacterium
ATAATTTAATTTTTTATACTATGAAAACACTATACATAATTAGGCATGCTAAGGCTAGTTGAGAATATTGAAATTTGGATGATTATGATAGAAATCTTAGTGATAGATGAAAAAGTGATATAAAATTAATTTGAGAAGAATTAAAAAAAAGGGAAATTAAACTAGATAAGATTTATTGTTCTTCAGCAAAAAGAACAACAAAAACTTGTAAAAAACTATGTAAAGAGATAAATTATGATTTTGAAAAGGTAAAATTTGATAAAAATTTATATACTTTTAGTTCAAAATCTTTAGATTTTTTTATATCATATATTATGGATTTTGATAATGATTTTAAAAATGTAGCTTTAATTTGACATAATAATATTCTAAGTGAATTTGCTTCTTATTTAACTTGACAAGACATTGTATTACCTACAAGTTGAACTGTAAAAATAGATTTTCCTGTAAAAAAATGGAAGGATGTTTCTTATGGAAGTTGAAAACTAAATTATTTTATTTATCCTAAAATGTTTAAAATATGAAAAAAAATGAATTAGATGTATTTATAAATACTCAAGAACAAATAAAAAAAGCTTGTTTATTATTTGGTAAATGTTATAGAAGTAAAAATTATTATAATATTATATCTCATCCAAAGAGACTTTTGGAAGTAAATATACCTGTAAGGATGGATGATTGAACAATAAAAACTTTTATTTGATATAGGAGTCAACATAATGATTCTAGATGACCTTTTAAATGAGGTATTAGATTTCATCCTGAAGTATCTATATCAGAAGTAAAAGCTCTTTCTATGTGGATGAGTTTTAAAACAGCCGTTGTAGATTTACCTCTTTGATGATGAAAAGGCGGAATTATAGTAAATCCTAAAAAACTTTCTGTATGAGAGTTAGAAAGATTATCAAGATGATATGTAAAAGCTCTTTATAAATATATCTGACCCGAAACGGATATTCCTGCTCCTGATGTGAATACAAATTCAGAAATTATGGCATGGATGATGGATGAATATTCAAAATTAGTAGGTCAATATTCTCCATGAAGTTTTACAGGAAAACCACTTGAGATATGAGGCTCAAAATGAAGATCTACTTCAACCGCACAATGATGAGTTTATGTACTTGAACAAATTTTAAAATTAGAAAAGAAAAAATTAAAGTGAAAAAAAATAATAATTCAATGAGCTTGAAATGCAGGATTAGTTATGGCAGAATTATTAGTAGAACTTTGAGCAAAAATTATATGAATAGCTGATTCAAAAGGTTGAATATATAATAAAAAATGACTTGATATTTCAAAAATAAAGTTATTAAAAAATGAAAAAAAATCAGTTATTGAATATAAAGATTGAGAAATTTTAAATAATTCTGATTTTTTAGTTCAAAAATGTGATATTTTGATTCCTGCAGCTTTGGAAAATCAAATAACAATAAGTAATGCTGAAGAAATAAAAGCAAAATATATACTTGAACTTGCAAATGGGCCTATAACACCAGAAGCAGATGAAATATTATTCAAAAATAAAATAAAAGTTATTCCTGATATTTTGGCTAATTCAGGATGAGTAATTGTTTCTTATTTTGAACAAGTACAAAATAGTTATAACTTTTATTGGGAAGAAGATGAAGTAGATAAAAAATTAAAAGATAAAATAGTATCTGCTACAATTTCTGTTTTTGAAGAATCAAAAGAGTTTGAAACTACACTTAGAAATGCTTCTTATATAATAGCTTTGGATAGAATTTTAGTGGCTATGCAAAAGAGAGGGGAGTTGTAAAA
>CAZJHB010000302.1:0-1781 GCA_964545685.1 uncultured Candidatus Peribacteria bacterium
CTTAATTCTATTTGTATTTTTTGAGAATAAAACATAAATAAATATTTAAAATCTTATAAATGTTAATAATTATATATTTATGTAATTTTCTATAAATAATAATATAAAATATTATTATTATTGCAAGAAAAGTTAGCTTTTTTCAAGTTTCCCTATAATTTAAAAATTATAATTATTATTAGAATAAAATTTACAATTCCCTTCCAACTCTAATGCTTAAGTGGAAAATCTAGAATTGATATTTAATAAATTTAATATATAATAAGTATCAATATCTATAATATAAATATATGGTTAATTTTTGAACTAGAGAAAAATATCACGAAATTAAATGAAAAAAAGTATATTGAAAAGATAACTGTCCTTTCTGTACTAATATAAAAGAACAAGAATGACATATAATATGGAAATGAAAATATTGGTTTTTAATTCATAATTTATATCCTTATTCATGAAATAATAAACACTTAATGGCTGTTCCATATACACATAAAAAATATTATTTAGAATTAAGTGATGAAGAAATTTTAGACTTAAAAAATGTTAATATTTTTATAAAAGATTTTTATTGAGAAGAAAACTATTTTTCTTGTTTAAGAGAAACTATGGCAAATAGAAGTGTAGAACATTTACATTATCATTATTTACCATGAAAATTACAATGAAAATACTTAAGAAAAATGTTAATGGATCAATGATTTCCTATTAAACAAGAATTATAAAATCAATATTTACAATAATTTTTAATAATATTTATATATTATTTATAACCTATAATTTTAATATATGGAACATAATATGAAACTTACATCATGACCATTTGAACTTATTGAATCATGAAAAAAATCTATTGAAATTAGACTCTTTGATGAAAAAAGATCTACTATAAATATTTGAGATACTATTATATTCACAAAATTACCTAAAAAAGACTCTCAAATAAAAACATCTGTAATCGGACTCATTAGATATAAAAATTTTTCTGATATGTTTGACAATATAGATATATTTTTATTTTGATGAACTGATAAAAAATTATTATTACAATGAGTTTATCAATTTTATTCTAAAGAAAAAGAAGAAAAATATTGAGTTTTATGAATACATTTAAAAAAGACCAATTATCAAAATAATTCAAACCTTATTATTTGAAAAACTTGAACAAAAAAAACTAATTAAAGCTAGTTTTTTTGATTTAATCTTACTTTTTCAAATAATTTAAAAGAATTATATAAATATTACTTTTTATTTATCATCTAATATATCAATAACAGATTGAATAGTTTCAGCCGCCTTACTAGAAGAAACTTGAGCTATCTCTCCAACATTATTACTTAGATTCTTTACAACAGCTCTATAAGCATTATTAAGTTCAACTACTTGTCAATCTAACTCAATTATATGACTTCTTATTCATGTAACTTCTCCTTGAAAAGCTTCATCAAATCATGCAATATAGATTTCTGCTTGATCTCATATATTGAAAACTTCTCAACAAATTGTTATTTGGTTTCATTCAATAAAAGGAGCATCTAAAGATAATTTTTCCATAATTTTTAATTAATTAAAAAAATAAATATGTAACATACATATGTTACATATTTATTTACAATTGTCAATAGTGGGATTTGTGAGATATTTTTAAAACTTTACTAAAATAAATCTTCTAATTGTTCAATTGACATTTCTCTAAGTAATTGGCCTCAAATTTCTGAAACTTTTTCTTCTGATAATTCATTTATTAATGTCAATTGTTCAACCGACATTTCACTTAGTAATTG
>CAZJHB010000303.1:0-1772 GCA_964545685.1 uncultured Candidatus Peribacteria bacterium
TTTGATTTTATTCAAGCTTTTTTTTGTGCAAAAATGTATAAATTCCAAGAAGGATGAGTAACAGAAAAAATAAATATACCTCATTTTTTTAGAATTCTATAAGATTCAGAAACAGGAGTATAAAAATCTTTAATTTCATTTAATAGTATATTAGAATAAATAATATCAATTGAATTTGATTCTATTTCAAACTTTTTTGTTACATCTTGTTTAATATACTCAATTTTTTCACTATTACATTTTTGTTTAGCATTAGCAAGATTATATTTTGAGATATCAGTAAGTATTAAATTTTTTACTCATTTTTAAATAAAATTTTTAGATAGGTATCAATTACCACACCCAAGTTCAAGAACGGTTTTATTATCTAGGTGACCAATTAACTCAAACATTATTGGGTCAATAACATGTAGTTTATAAGCTTCACCCTTATCTCAAGCTCTTTTCCAGTATTCAGCAAATATTTTATCTTGATAAACTGACTTCATAGTTATATATTTTTTACAAAAATTATTATTTTATATAATTATAAAAAAATAATAAAAATCAATAGAAAAATAATTTTTATGAATGATAATTATGTTTTTATAAAAAATTGAAAAAATTAAGGTAAAATTAATATTGTTTAAGTAATATATAATATTAAATGATTTAAAAGGTTATTATTAAGTAGAAATAAAGATTTAATTCAAAAAGATATTTATTCAGAATTAAAAAGTAATTTTGAATTTTATATCTATGATAAACTGGTTAATTTAAAAATTTATAATTTTTTTTATAAAAAGTATATTTAATTAAATAAAGAGTAAATAAAAACTTCATAAAAATAAAGAGGAGATACTAGTATCTCCTCTTTATAACGTTATACTCAAAATATTGTTATTCTATTACTTCAATCCATCCTTTTCTTCCATTCTTGGGATTGGTGTGATACCATCCCTTGATTTTAAAGTAAGGAAAAGGTTTATTACATACAGAACCTTCAAGACGGAAATGACCTTTAATAAGCCAGGAGTTTCCTGAACCATCTTCCTTCTCTACACTACTAATAACACCTATAATTTTTGTTCCAAGTAATTTAAGTTGAGGTTTTCCTGTAGAATTTACAATCACAAATTCTCCAGGTTCTTTAATAGTAAAAGTGATTTCTTTGTCATCAAATATAGACAACATAAGTTCAAATTTACCTGCACCTCTTGAGATTTCGTAATTAAAACCTTTTTTGAGTTCCATAACGGTCTCCTTTTTTCAAAATTTTTATCATTATACATAACGTATAATAATCTCATGCGATATGCAAGAGTATAAATCATTAAATAAATTTAATAACTTATATTCTTGTATATCTTTTTAATTACTTACTTATATAAGTATAAAATATATTTTATATAATGTCAATATTTCTAGGAAAAGATTATAGTGTTATAGTAAAATTGAAAGAACTTTAAATATTTATTCTTTGAAATGAGAATATTCTGCAGTTTTAATAAAATGAGATAGTTGAGATTTGCCTATAAGATTTCTTTTTTAGTAAAATGCTTATTATATATTTATTTTTAGGTCTATCCCTAATTATGAATGTCTTTTTTCATTTTTTAGTATAGTTTTCATAGGACATTTTTTTAGGTTTTAAATGGGCTTTTACATTATACCCAAAAAAGTGTCCGTGTTAATTTTAGAATTTATATTTAAAAAATTTTGTAAAATTGAAAATAAAGTTATAATAATATAAATAGTTTATCATATAATAAAATTATTATGACAACTTTAAC
>CAZJHB010000304.1:0-1771 GCA_964545685.1 uncultured Candidatus Peribacteria bacterium
TTATAAAATATTTTTTTAAAGTATTGTATAAAAAATTTTTAGATAGTAAAATTTTTGTCAAATTAAAATAGAAATGTCACCCTTTTTTTTAAAATAGAAATGTCACTTTTAGGGGAAATAAAATATAAGCCTTTGAGGAAATATCAAAATGAGCGTAGCGAATGGAGATATTGACGAAAAGGCTTATATTTTGCGCTTTTTTTTTGCTCTTTAGTTATTCAAGTTTAACTACATAATAAGGATCTTCTTTAATTCCTATTTGTGTATTTGTTAAATTTAATTTTTCTTTTTTTTCATTAATACTTAAATCCTTTTTTATTTCTCATTTTTTATAATCCATTAATTTTGTTTCTGTTTCATTTTCTAAATGAATTATTGGAGCAGTATAAAGTTTATTTCTTCTTTTGGGTTTTTCTTCTATAAATCTTGATTTTATATATTCTCAATTTTTTGATATATGTATTGTTCAATCTAAATGTTTTTCTACCGTTACTTCTCAACTAGGTCTTAGGAAATATTTTGAATCTTTAATTCTATATAATTGATAAACTTTTCTTTCAAAATTTATAGTATAATCATTAGCTATTTTTCTTGTTTTATGTTCAGAAAATATTTGTTTCATATTATTATTTTCTTCAGTACTTAGTTTTAAGTGTAAATTATCATCATTTTTAGCTTTTTTTATAAATTTTTTATTAAATTTTGGTAAAAATTCTTCTTGTAAAAATTTATTAGCAGTCTCATCATCTGATATATTTGCTTCTCTCAAAGCTTTAACTAATCTATCTTGAAGTGTTTTATTCATTCTTTCTACTCTTCACTTAGCTTGTGGACTATTTGCAAATATTAATTCTATTCATAACTGTTTACAAGCTCTATTAAATTGCGTTGGAAGTTCTTTGTCATCTGTTGCATTTGGATGATTTATTTTGTAGGTTGCAAATTTATCTAAGTAAATACTTTTGGGCTTTCAGTTTCTGTAAAAATATTCTTCCCAAAATCTAAATGTTTCCACTAATCATTCATTTTTTGCAAATTTAGCATCAACTTTTCATGTCGCATCATCTACTGATACAAGTAAACAACTTTCTCAGCTTCAATTTCTTCATTCATACCAATAATGATAACTTCAATCATACTGTACTAGTTCTCAAAAACTTTCTTTTCTTGGTCTTGCTAAATATTGCGTAATTGTCTTTTTTCTTGCTTTATATTCATAAATTCAAGCTTCTATCATTCTTAATCTTAGTGTTCAAGATTTTATTATTATTCAATGATTTTCTTCTAATTTTTCAGATGCTAAAGTTGGTCCATAATCATGGTAATTTTCTTTTATTATTTTTAATGCTTTTTCATATTTTAGTTTATCTACTTTATGATTAGATTCTTTTCATCTTAGTTTATGTAATATTGCTTCTATTCATCATTCTTTGTATTTCTTTTTTAATCTTATTATTTGTCTGCTAGATATACCTAATAATTTAGCAGCTGAACCATTCTTCAATTCTTTATTTATTAATTTTTCCATTACTTGTTGTCTTATTAAATCTTTATTTGTCATTACAAATTTTTTAGGGGTTAATGTCATAAGTTTTTAATTAGTTAATATTTATTTTATATTAACATAATTTTCATTTAGTGACATTTCTATTTTGATTTATAGTGACATTTTAATTATTAATTCTACAATCAACTTTTTTTAGCTTTACATTATACTATTTTATAGTATAAAATAGTTAATCTATAATAACCTTTCACAAAAAATCTTGAT
>CAZJHB010000305.1:0-1769 GCA_964545685.1 uncultured Candidatus Peribacteria bacterium
TTAATCATTTTTAATGCTTCCCTACTGACTATACATGCATTAGGAGCAATATTTTTAGTATTTGGTAGATCATCAATTTTATACCAAGCTCATCAAACTGCATCCTCTTTTCATGTATAAGACAATATTCATTCATATTTTTTTACTATAAAATGCATTAAACAAACCAAACTATAATTATCTTCTTTTTCCATTAATACCCAATCAACAAGTGGCTCTTGATTATACTCTTCTAAAACTTGAGCTCATGTTCTAATTTCAGTTCTAATTCTTGCATTATTTCTTACTTTTTCAATATCAAATTTATAAACTCAATTTTCTTTATATATCACTTTTTTATTTTCTTCTTCTCTAGGACTTCATCAAGTAAATTGATGTTGTTTTTTTCATTCTTTTTCAGTTGTAACTAGAAAAACTGCTTCTAAATCTTCACTAAAAAAAACATGTCATGAAGAATAGACTCTTATAATATCTTTTCATTTATAAGTATCTGAATTTATTATTTTTTCTAATACTTCTTCTTTGATTTTTCAAGATAAATCTTTTATTCAAATCTTAGAAATTCATTCTTTAGTTTTTCTAACTGTACAAAGATTAATTCAATCACAGAATTCTCATTCTGTAGCTTTAGGAATATATGATTGTTGCATAAATATTATTTTAAAGATTATTTTTTTTACAGATGTGACTTTTTCAGACTTTCCTTAATCTAAACTACTCATAGCAATTTATCAACATACTTTCCAAATTCCTTACTAGATTTCAAAATATCATGTACTTGTCAATAAGTTGCTTCAACAGTAAGTTTAGTAGATACTGATGGTATAAAACTATCAGTAATTCTCTCTGAACCTCATTCATCAGGTATTTTAGCAGTAATACTTTTTATTATAATTCTATTTTTTCTTAATAAATCTAATAAACTTGTTAAATTATGTTCTTCTCATTCATTTCAAATAACTCTAACAAAAGATTTATTCTTGGGTAATTTTTCCATTTTTTTATTTTTTTATTTTTAAACTTTATTGGAGATAAATATAAATACTTTATATATTTTGTCAATAGCGAAACAAGAAATAAATCTTGAAAATTTATATATTATAAGTATAATATTTTTAAACAAAAAAAGAATTCAGAATATCTTATATACTTATAGTTTTAAAACTGCTATAAAAAATAGCTTTAAAACATTTTATTTCTTAACAATTTTATATCTTAATTTTATTATTATGTTTAAATGAAAAGTATATCTATATAAAAATATTAATGGTAAAGAAGAAAAAGTTGAAAAAGAATTTGATGATGAAAATAAATTTAATAGTTATGTAGATAAAAATCCTGAATTGAAAAAAATGGAACAAGATTTTGAAAAAATTGATTTTCCAAAAAGTTTTGATGATATGAGAAAATTTTTTGATGATTTTGATACAAAATTATTTTGAGATAGTTCTACTAAAAAATGATTTTTTAATGAATTATCAGAAGATTTTAACAACTTATTTGAGAAATCAAGAAAACTTTTAGAAAAGTAAAGAAATTTATTAAAAAATTAAAATAAAGAGAGTATTAACTCTCTTTATTTATTCAACAAGTAAAAAAACAGTTATATTCACATTTTTAATCTTTTTTTAAATTTAGTTCATGACTAACAAAAATTTCCATATCATATTATTCAATTGTTTTACTTTATAACTCTATGGATTATAAATAACAATTTCACTTGTATCACTACTTGCTCAGTCATTATCAAAAACAGTAACAACAACCTT
>CAZJHB010000306.1:0-1748 GCA_964545685.1 uncultured Candidatus Peribacteria bacterium
GAATTTTGAAAATATATAGATATTCAACAAGCGAAAAGTAAAAGTAAATCATTTAATGAATTTGTAAAGATATTAGATTGATTGTTAGGATAAGTTTTTGATTATATAATAATTTTTAATATAATACTATATAATAATTTTTAATATAATACTATATAATAATTTTTAATATAATACTATGTTTTTATATTTAACTAAACATTCACTACAAATAAATAAAGAATGATGAAGAATTGTAATAACAGATAATGAAACAAAAGTAGTTAGAAGAATACCATTTAATACTATTGAATGAGTTGTTATTTTTTGAAGGATACAATTAACTACCGATGTAATAACTAGCTTTCTAAAAGCTAAAACGCCTGTATTTTTTCTATCAAAATTTTGAAATTATTTTTGAAAATTGGATAGTATAGAATTAAAAAATGTTGAATTGTTGTATAAGCATATTGAAGCATCAACAGATTCTGAAATTAGCTTTATTTATGCAAAAATAATTATTTCAGCCAAAATACAAAATAGTATTACTATGCTTAGAAGGTGGGCTAGATTTGATTTTTTTCAACAAACATTATTTACAAGATTTTGAGAAATAATTGAAGAGTTAAAAGATTATAAAAATAAGATTGTTAATGCTGAGAAAAAGTCAGAAATTAGATGATATGAATGAAATGCAGCGAAATTATATTTTGAGGCATTTTGAATGTTTTTACCAGAATGATTTTTATTTGAAAAAAGAACTAGAAGACCACCTCTTGATGAAATAAATGCAATGTTGAGTTTATGATATACTTTATTAGCTCAAACTATTCAAATGATTTTAAATATTCAATGAATAGAGGCTCAATTATGATTTTTTCATAAACCTAAAGATTTAAGGACTCTTTTAGTTTTAGATATGATGGAAATGTATAGAAGTTGGATAATTGATGATATGATTGTAAGAATTTTATCAAAGTGAGCAATAAATGAGGAGCATTTTTTTATTAATACTAAAGATGATAGAAGGCCTGTATTATTTACTGATGAATGATTAAGAATATTTTTATGAGAATATTACAAAACTGTATTTTCAAAATCAGAAGAAGAAAATTTTTGAAATTATAAAAAGTTAAGTTTAATAGAAAAGGATTTAGAAAATTTTAAACAATCTTTAGTTAATAAAATGCCTAATAATTATGAGGGTTTTAAGATTAAGTAATGAAAAAATGTATTTAGCTGTAACATATGATTTAACAAATAATAAAGCAAGGTCTAAAATAGTAAAAATTTTGGAATCTTATTGATTTAGAGTTCAAAAATCTGTATTTGAACTTGAAGTAACTAAATCTCAATTTGAAACTTTAAAGAGATCTTTGATTTATCGGTTGGAATTTGCAAGAAAAAAGTATGATGATAATTCTGAGAATAATGATAGTGTAAAGTTTTATATTTTATCAAAGGTTTGAGAGGGGAATTTGGATTGAAGGATTGATTGAATGTGAGAAGGGTATGAACAGGCATATTTTGATAATTTTTTGATTTTATAGCTAAAATATATATAATTTATATGTGTATTTATAAGTGAAAAAATCGTAATTTTCTACGGTTGCTTTAAATAAGGTAAAAAGTAAGTATAAAAACATGAGAAAAATAAAAAAATGACCATTTTTCAAAAAGTTCTCGGAATGCAAGCTAGTAGAGCCTAATTTAAGCCACGAAAAAATGCACCTATAGGGTAAAAGACCTTTTGTAAGGTCGTCGAAACA
>CAZJHB010000307.1:0-1747 GCA_964545685.1 uncultured Candidatus Peribacteria bacterium
ATGTTAGGTAAATTAAAGAAAAGAAAAAGATTAAGAGTACACGGATACTTAAAAAGAAGTTCAACTGCTTCTGGAAGAAATGTATTAAAAAACAGAAGAAGAAAAGGAAGACATAGTCTTACTGTATCATATCCTAAAAGATATCAAGAAATTAATGGTAAAGCAAAAATGCACATTATAGCTTGAGGTACAGCAAGAAAAAGTCCTTTTGATGGTAAAGGAAATTACTTAAAATAATTTTTTATTCTTTTTATGATAAAAAAAAATTATAGATTGAAAGAAAGAGAAGTGAAAAAGGTTTTAAAGAAAGGAAAACCTTTTTTTTCATATTGAATTGTTTTAAATAGTATGCAAAACAAATTAGAATATAATCGTTTTGCTATAGTTTTAAGTGCTAAATCAGTTAAAAATAATGTTGAAAGAAATTTTTTTAGAAGAAGATTTTATGACAAAATAACTCAATATATTCCTTTAAAAGCATGAGAAAAATGAAAAGATTTTGTTTTTGTTGTAAAAAAACAAAATAAATTAAATATGAAATCTGAAGAAAATTTATATAATTACAAAAAAGAAATAAATTTTTTAATAAATAAAATAAAAAACAAATGAAAAAAATAATTGATTTATTAATGATTGTTTGATTAACTTTTCTTATAGTTAATCTATTTTCAAATACAAGTGATAAATTAACTAATACAGATGTTATTTTTAAAACAACTAAAAATTCATATACAATACCAGCTTGAATTGTTTTAAAAGTTGAAAATAATTCAGATGAAAATATAAAAATAAATACATGTGAAAATATACAAATTAACTATTCTTGAGAAAAATTAAATCTTAGTAATTCATTTTGTAATGACATAGAAATAAAATCAAAAGAAAAAACTGAAATTAATTATTCAGAAGAATATAAAAATTTCTTTTCTAGTTGAAATTATACATTCAAAATTAATTTTGACGAAAAAGAATATATAGCTCAATTTAAAATAAATAATCCTTGAACTTTTAGAAAAATATTTACTAGTATTTTTTATGCTCCTATTTATAATTTAATGATATTTTTAATTTGATTTTTTTGAAGTAATTTATGATGGGCTATTATTTTATTAACAGTTATTATAAGAATAGCTTTATTGTACCCTCAACATAAAATGATGGTATCTCAAAATAAATTACAAGCTCTACAACCAAAAATAAAAGAAATACAAGAAAAACACAAATGAAATCAACAAGTAATTTGAGTAAAATTAATGGAATTATATAAAAAAGAAAAAGTTAATCCTATGTGATCTTGTTGATTTTTATTAATTCAAATGCCTATATTACTAGTATTATATCGTGTTATTTTGAATATCAAAGACATAAGCAATGAATATTATTTATACTCTTTCCTATCTGACTTTAATTTAAACAAAGTTATATTTGATTTTTATTGACTTGATTTACTTTGAGCATGATGAATAGCATGAATAATATTAGCCATATTAGTTTGAACAATACAATTCTTACAAATAAACTTATCATTAAAAAATAAAGGAACAACTAATAATAAATCAAAAGTTATTTTAGAAAAGAAAAAAGACAAAAAAGATTATTCTCAAGTTATGCCAGATGCTGAATCAATTAATAAATTTATGAAATTTTGAATGCCATTAATGGTAGCATTCTTTACATATACTCTAATTGCATGAGTATGAATATATTGGTGAATATCTACAACAATTATGCTATTTCAACAAATATA
>CAZJHB010000308.1:0-1739 GCA_964545685.1 uncultured Candidatus Peribacteria bacterium
ATCTTTCTTTTAAAGTATTTAATGATTGTATATTTGAATCATGTAATTTATCTAATGTAAAATTTAAGAATACATCATTGAATAATATAGAATTTTGTAAATCTAAAATATTATGAGTAAATTTTGTTGAAATTAATACTTTTTTATCAAGATTTGATTTTTATGATTGTAAAATTTCTTTATGTTATTTTATGTGACTTAAATTAAAAAATATTAGCTTTAAAGATTCAGAACTTATTGAAGATGATTTTACAAATACTTTTTTAGAATGAGCTGATTTTGTATATTGTAATTTAGAAAAGTCTATTTTTTCAAAAACAAATCTAAAAAAAGCAAATTTTATATGAGCATATAATTTTTCTATAAATCCAAACATTAATAACTTAACAAAAGCAAAATTTTCAAGTTCTAATATTTTATGATTGTTAAGTTATTTGGATATTATAGTTGAGTAAGTGAATTTGCTTTTTACTATAATTTTCTTAAAATGTTTTTGTGTTATATATTATATTTATTAAATATTGTATTATGAAAAAATATATATTTTTATTATTAGTATTATCTTTTTGTTTAGTTTCTTGTTGAAAAACGGAAGTTGATGTAGATTTAGAAAATGCTCGTAGAGCTGAGGAATTATTAACGAATGAAGATATTGAAACTTTAGCAGACGAAGATCCAGAATTTGCAGAAGATTTTATTGATGAATATAATGAAGCTGTTGATGAACAAATATTAAATGAAAATATGGATTTAATTAATGAACTTGAAGATTTGGAAGAACAAAAAAAATCTTGAGATTGAGCTAAATTTAGTTGTGAATCTATAGATAAAGATTCAGTATGTATTGAATATTATGGTTCTTTTTGGACAGAAGATATGGTAAAAATGTGATGTGAATGAAATTTTTCTACAAATCCTTGTCCTTCAGATACTGCTGGATGATGTAATGTTTGAGAAGGAACTATTTCTGATATGGTTTCATGGTTTTATTTAAGAGGTGGATGAGAAATAACAGAAGCGTCTTTAAAAAATGCAATGAATGTTTGTAATGCTACTATGGCTTCAAGTTGGATCGTTGGAAAGAATTAAAAAATGAACTATTCAAAGGGCTTTAGTTTTTTTTATATATTTTTGAAAGAAAAATAATTATTTTTCGTATTAATTTTTAGGAAGAACAATTTTAAATAATTTTTTTCCTAAACAATTTTATTTAATAATTATTATATTATGAAAAATAATAAAACATTATATGTAATATGGCTTTGATTGTTAACTATTGTGGGTATAACTTGAGTTTCTGCTTATAGGTGAGATTCTTCAGTGCAATGACCAAATTATTCTGAAGAAAGACATGAAGATATGTTAAATGCATTTGAAACTAATGATTATGAAGCTTGGGCATCTTTGATGGATGGAAAAGGTAGAGTAACAGAAGTAATTAATGCTGATAATTTTGATCAAT
The DNA here is from genome assembly GCA_964545685.1 of uncultured Candidatus Peribacteria bacterium. Lineage (GTDB taxonomy): Bacteria > Patescibacteriota > Gracilibacteria > BD1-5 > UBA6164 > CAZJHB01. Next base: position 1,463 of record CAZJHB010000308.1, read on the forward strand.
TTGTTGAAGCTCATAATTTAACTTTGGAATGAAATATAGAAGAAGCTGATGCAATTAGAACTGAATTAGGTCTATGATTAAAAGATTGATCTGGACAAAGAAAAGGACAATGAGAATCTAGAATGAATGGGCAAAGAAAATGATGACAAGGTAGAGGAACTTGTGCACAATAATTGGGGACTCCCCTCTAACCCCCTCCTTATAAAGGAGGGGGATTCTAAACAATAAAAAATTACTTATTTTATTATGATAGATTGTTCTAAATATACTTCTAAAG
>CAZJHB010000309.1:0-1736 GCA_964545685.1 uncultured Candidatus Peribacteria bacterium
TCTTGTTTTTAAATGTTTCTTCCCATTCCTTTGGTATTCAAATTGCATAAAATCTAGCTCTATTAGGATGATTTCATTGTTTATCCATTCTAGATAATATTTGTCACAATAAATTATAAAAAGCATTGTGCTTTATTGCATGTTTAGATTTTTCTGATCAAGCATTTCATTTAACTTCAATTAAATAAACTCTTCTCCATCTTGGATGCCGTGCTGTTATATCTACTCAATGCTCTCAAACAGTTTTTGGTAAATTTGTTGTACTCCATCATTTTTCTATTAAATAATCTCTAATATGTTTTTCAACTTCAAATTCTTTCATACAAATAAAAATAAAAAAATATTATATATATAATAACCAAAATAATAAAATGTCTAACAAAAAAAAATATTAGGCTTAAACCCAATATTCTGATTTTTCAAACAATTCATGAATTCTTTCATCATTAAACCGTATATGACTATCTATATAATTTGTATAAATCTCATATATTTCATGATAACTCATATAATCATATATATTTCAAAATTCTCATAAATCAAGAATCTTTTCAATTTCTTCTTGATTATCTTCAATGAATTTCTCAGCAATCTGATTCATAACATCATATATAATCCAATTTAAATTTAAAACTCAATAATTCGCTTTTAAATCTTGTAAATCAATTTCTATATGATTTTTATCAAGTAAATCTGTAAGATAATTAATATCTAAATAACCACATTCTAATAAATCACAAAGTAAAGATGTTTTAGTTTCCATAATACTAAAATTAAAAAATAATGTATATGAAAACCAATTTTTGGCTTTTATAAGTCAATGTGGAGACTTGTACTACATTTACTATAAAAACAAAAATTATACTAAATACATATTATTATTAACACCCCGATGATAATGGCTAAAACGATAAAAAACGATGATTTTAAAATTGTAATAAAGATGAATTTTAAAATACTACTATGAAAACCAAAAATATTTTACATACTATTTTAATGTTTATTTAATTATTTTTATTTGACAGAATTAATTTTTATAATAAGATAGACCTTGCAGTTGCTCTTTAACATCCTCCTGTTTTAAGAGATTAGTCTATTTATTTAATTTTGCTCTTGAAATAAGGTTAAACCGATAAAAGTTTATTCTTTATTTTTTAGTATGAAAACATTAAATATTACAATAAAAAACAGTCTATTTATTATTAATATATCCCCTAACTGATATAAATATGTTAGAGGAAAATTATAAACAATATTTATCTGAAGATTTTTCAGATATAGAAAAAGAAATAATAATAAAAGATTTAAATTTTCTATCTGAACTAATCCTTGATAGTGAGGATTTAATGAAAGTAATAAATCAAATTAAAATATAATTAAGTTTATTTTATCATGAAAATCAAATGATTAATCTATTGTAGAGTATCTTCAAAAAAACAAGTAAAAGAATGAAATTGACTTTCTTCTCAAGAAAAAAGATGTAGAGATTATGCTACATGAGTTTTATGAGTAGAAGTTGAAAAAGTATTTAATGATGAATGAGTAAGTTGATGACTTTTTGAAAGAAAATCAATACAAGCATTATTTATATATATTGATACTCATAAATCTAATAATTATATTGTAATCTTTGAAGATCTTAATAGATTATCAAGAGATATTCAAGTACATTCTCTATTAAAAGCTGAATTCAAAAAAAGATGAGTAGAACTTGCTTGTCCTAATTTTAAATTTGA
>CAZJHB010000310.1:0-1734 GCA_964545685.1 uncultured Candidatus Peribacteria bacterium
AGATTATAATTTTATTATAATCTTTTTATTATATTTTTTTATACATTAAATAATGAGGAGAAATCAAAAAAAACATGCTTTTACACTAGTAGAACTAATAGTTGTAATAACAATCCTAGCAATATTATGAACAATAGCATTTATATCTCTGCAATGATATTCAGCTCAAGCCAGAGATAGTAAAAGACTTTCTGATATTTCTAATATAAAAAAGAGTGTAGAACTATTCAGTTTAAGTACATGAAAGTTTCCAAAACCAGATGATAGTTTTACAGTATCATATTCATGAGAAATATTATGGTACCAATGAACAGTTTGAGATCAAGTATCAACAAATGTATCAAGAAATTTAAATGAAAAACCATTAGATCCGAGTACAGGTATAGAATATACTTATTCAACAACACATAGTCAAACAGAGTATGAGGTTTTGGGATTATATGAGAGTGATTTAGTATCAACCTCACCCCTCTTTTTCGCTAAAGCTACAAAGAGCAGGCAACCCTCTCCTTTGGGAAGAGAGGGGGCTAGACCAAATGTAGGGGCGAACCTTGTGTTCGCCCAACAATTATCAGCATCAACGCAAGACTACCCAAAAATAGATTGAAATTATAACTGAATTTATATAAAGACATCAAGTTTTTATGTGCCAACACCAAGTATAATTAATGCAGAAATAGTTTCAAATGATGAATTAGATAATGATTTAATAAAATCACAAATAGTTACAGGATGAGACAATCTTCCATGAATATCAACATGATGATTAGATGTAACTTTTTCAAAATATGAATGAACAATAACAAGTGATTCAACAGATGAACAAAAATCAGCATTAGTACAGGCAATTCAAACGGCTTATAGTTGATCAGAATTAGCAAGTGATACAATGTATGCTGATATATTATCTAGAACTAGTACTTGAGAGTTAGTAGATTTTGTGGATGTTGTAGTATTGGGTAGAACAGAATATAGTAATACTTCTAGTAATACATCAAATACAACTAATACAGAAAATTATAATTTTACTTTTTTAGATATTTGAGATTGGATACAAGAAAATGATTGATTATGAATTATTCTTGATGAAGAAAAATTAGTTTTATCTGGTGATTATCAATCAACACCTAGTAATATGGTTAATCCAGCAACTGTTATATTATTAGGTTGAAATAGTCATAAAGATCAAACTTGAGCTGGATTGATAGATGAATCACAAGTTAATGAACGGGCTAGTGATAATGTTTTTTATTGGAATACTGTTTATGTGGATACCTCATATGTTAGTTATAATATTGCTGAAAATTTTAGAATTTGGAGAAGTTGAACAGTTACATGGGATCATGATATAGGGAAAGTAAAAATTGAGAAAATGGAAGGAGAAAGTTGGGTCGAAATTATAGATAAACATTTATCAATGACACAAATTACTCATACAACTTGGGCAAAATTTACAGATGAATTGGAAGCATGAAGTTATAGATTTTATCTTTATGATAGTAGTCTTAGTAGAATTGATTCAGAATGGTTTTTTGAAAAAGCAGGAAGTGGATATGTAACAAGTCAACCTTACTATATAACAACATCAGACATTAATCAACTAGACTTATCAAATATATCTACAATAAATTCAGTAGATATAATAAATACTCAACCAACTTGAACATCAATAAAAGCATTGGTGAGTTTTGATTGAAGAAGTACTTGGAAAAAATGGAATGGTTTAGCTTGGGT
>CAZJHB010000311.1:0-1729 GCA_964545685.1 uncultured Candidatus Peribacteria bacterium
TTGTTCATAAAATTGCTAATATTGTTATTACAACTATTAGTTCAACTAAAGTAAAAGCCAACTTATTTGGTCTTAATTTAACATGAGCTTGTTGAGTATTTTTCATAAAAAAATTATTAAATATTAAAATTTTTTATTTTGTTGTATTGTATAATACTTCTATTTCATCACTTGATAAAGCTCTATTATAAATACGAACTTCATCATAAATTCAAATAGAAATATCATAATCAAGAGTATGTCAAGATGTTCAAATATACAAAGGAAGATCTGATTCAAAAATATTTCACTCTATTGAATTATTCTCTAAAACCTTATTTCAATCCAAATATAATATTCTGTTATTATTATCCTTTACTAAAGTAATAAAATGCCATTTTCAATCTGTTATAATGTTGCTTTCTGTATACTCAGCATTATGATACGTTCAAGTAGTTATTGTTGTTAGAATTACATTTCAATTCTTATCATTTAATGTACTTCAAGTATAAGAATCAGAAATTTTTTGATCATAAGCTCATAAATACCAACTATTTCCATGAATCGCACAATCTGACTCAGTTGATGGTGGTACTGGTGTACAATCCCATTGACTTATTATTCCATAATAATAATTATATACTCAAATATATTCTTTATTCCATGCTTCTTCACTAGATTTCTTCTGAACTAAATTATTTGATTTAAATAATACATTTATTGTTAATCCATCTGACTTTAATTCTTCAAAAGCATCAACTACAACTCATCAAGTTCAAAGTAATTCAGTTCATTTTCAATTTTTTGTATTTATTCATCAAGGTACATAAGAGGAACCCAAAGATCAATTATGTCAATATTGACTTAAATCTTTAAAAACTAGTTCTGTTCAACTCATTGTTGTTGTTTCCATATCAAAATACAAAACCAAGCTATCATCTTCTTTCGCAAAATTTTTATCTTCTAATAATTCTTCACTTCTATTATAAAAATGTGTAAATAATTCTCATCAAGTTCATTCTACAATTTCTTCACTTGCAAATACTGTCTTATACGTATCTGTAGTATTTAATATATCTACTGTTTCTGTTACTGGCTCATTTGTTACAAAATCTATAACTATTCATAAATCATCTCATTTAGTTTTTATTTCTCTTGCTGATAAATCACTTTCTGCATTTGTGGTTTCTAGCATATTTAAATTACTAGATAAAGAATCTCATTCTAAAAATCACAATAATTGATATTTTGTTAAATTAGTATTTGTTGAATATGTATAATATGTCTCATCTAAAGGATCTTTTCATCAGTTAAATACTCATAATATATCTAGTACTTTTTCTCAAGCTTTTCATTGATAATTCAAAACTGTTCAACTTGCTGTTATCTCTACATAATCTTCTGGTGCTGGCACTTTTCAAGTCTCTGCTATTTTCACTCAAATCATCTTATTTATATTTGATAAATCTGATATTCTTACACTATTTCTTGTATCTCTACTATATCATTGAAGAGATATAAACGCTATTGTTCATAAAATTGCTAATATTGTTATTACAACTATTAGTTCAACTAAAGTAAAGGCCTGTTTACTTGGTTTCATTTCAACAAGAAGAACTTTATTTTGTTTATGCATAATTTAGAAATAAATAAATAACAAAAAAAATTATAACAAAATTATAATCTTTTTCAAGTTTTTTCTGCTTGACAAAAGGTGTTTTAATAGTTTTATTATAGTTATATTTCTCTT
>CAZJHB010000312.1:0-1722 GCA_964545685.1 uncultured Candidatus Peribacteria bacterium
TGACTAGCTGAATTATATGGTACTTTTATAAATCAACTATTACTTTGATTTATATTATTAGAAAATTCTTCTAAACCATCATTGTGCATATTTATCTTACATTCAATAAACTTTCACAGTTAAATACTCCTTTAACCTCTAATTAATCAGCTGAAACATACCTCACGCAGATCCAAAAAAACACGATAAATTATCGTGTTTTTTTGATGATTTTCTTAAAAATAAACTTGACAAGCTCATTTGATACAAAATCAAAAGTATATACCTATTAACTTATATACTTATGAAGAATATTACAGGAATTAATACAAAAATCAAACATTTTTATAAGATTTTTAAAGATAAAAGAACTTATGAAGTTTTTAAATCTATAATAATGTGAATTTTATACTTAAAAGATTGGAAACAATGAGATTTAGCGAATGTTTGATGAAAAACATTATCTCAAATACAATATTTTTTTTATAAATCTAATTGGAGTTATTCACTTTTAAATAATTTTAGAGTAGAATGGATAAGGAATAAAGTATGATGATGTAGAAATAAAAAGTGAGATGTATTAATTTTAGATGCAACAATTATGGCTAAAAATAATAAATCTAATTTTTCTGGCTTTGCTAATTGGTTTTTCTCAAATAGAGATAAAAAAGTAGTAAACGGATTAGAAGTATTTTGAGCAAGTATTTATACTCAATCTTGAGTTAAATATATTCTAGATTTAGCTATTTTCTATAAAAAACAAATACTTAATTCTAAAGATAAAAGAAAATGATCTTTAATGAATGAACTATGGAGAAAATTCATAATAAAAATGGTTTTAAAAACAAAAGCATGGTTAATAATTCTTGATTCAGGTTTTAAATGAGCTGATACTTGTAAGTGGATTTATCAAGTAGCAAAAAGACATTTTCTTGTTAGAATAAGCCAAACTCAAAAGTTTTTTAATAAAAAATGAGATGAATTTAAAATAGAAAAATTATTAAAAGATGATACAGCTAGTATTTTTCAAAACTGAAAAATGTGGGTATTTAAAGATGTTTTATTAAAAAGTTGGAGTAAAAAATGATTTAATCTTTACATTACAATTATTGTTTACAAAGTTAATTGAGCTAAAAATCCAGTAGTTTTAGCTACGTCTGCTAATTTAGAAGATGTTTACGAAAATATGATAAGAAAATTATGAGATCCTTCTTGGAAAGAAAAAATAAAACAAAAAGATGAAAAAAATAATAAAAGTATATCTATTTTATGTATAGAAAATGAAATTTATGGTTGTTTTGTTATTTTATACAGAAAAAGATGGAGTATTGAAGAATGTTTTAAAGAGCTCAAATCATATTTATGTTTTGAAACATTTCAAGTAACATCTTATGAATCAATAATGAAGTATTTTCATATTATTTTGTTAGTCCATACCTTGCTTACTATAATGGTTGATTGTCTATATTTAAACGATAACTCCTTTAATTATATTTATGATTTTTTAAAAGAAAAACGTAATATGAAAAAGAAAAAATGAGATAATTTTAAGCAAATTACACTTATTTGATTAAAACTTTTTATTGAAATGATTTTTCAAACTTGATGAGTTTGTAAAATGAGGTGAAAACATAAAAAAACACTAGCTGAATTAATAAAAACTAGTGTCTGCGTAAAGTCTTGTTTAGCTCTTAGTTAAAAAGATATCATTGTGTTTTTGTTGAAAAGTTTATTGAATGTAAG
>CAZJHB010000313.1:0-1349 GCA_964545685.1 uncultured Candidatus Peribacteria bacterium
ATGATTGGTTTTAATTGAGACTAATAATAGTATTATAAAAGCAACAGGTTGAGAACTATTATATAAATGAGATAAAATAAAATCTATGTCTAATTGAAATGTAGATATTATTTTTGAAGATGATTCAATTGTAAGATTAGGAAATACAACTTATTTTATTATTAATAATTCAAGTGAGAATAATATAGAGACTACTTTAAAAAAATGAAGTGTTTGGTGAAGAATATTAAAACCACTTTGAAGTGATGATTCGTTAATAATGAATAATGAGGATGTTAGTTTGGCAGTAAGGGGGACATCATTTTTATTTGAATATGATGGTATTAATACTGAATTAGTAGTTATTGATTCATATTCTGATGATGAAGATAAAAAATGAATAGTTGTTACAGACAAACAAACTAAACAAGAATATATAATTAAAGCAGAGGAGAAAATAGTAAAAGAAGAAAGTAAGGAAATAAAACAAGAAAAAATAAAATTAGTAGATCTTATCGCTCAAAAACCCGTAATAAAAGAAAATAATCAAAAGGATATAATTTATATGGTTTGACTTATTGAAGAAATGCAAGATGAATTAGATGAAAATTTATTAAATAAAATAAGATGAGAAATATCTGAAACTATTCCTAAAGATAAAGAAATTAATGTGTTTTTTGATAATGATGATATAGTAGAATTAGTACAAAAACAAAAAAATGTTCAAGAATATATAGAACAAAATATTTCAAATCTTATTATTAAAGATGAAATTATTAATGAAATAAAAGATGAAGAAACAAAATCTAAAAATTGAGATAGTTGAAATAGTTCTAATAGTTTAGCTACCCAAGAAGAAAAGCAAAAAGTGATTGAAAAAGTTCTTCAAAACGAAGTAATTCAAAATGATAAAATTGATAATATAGTTTCTGATTTATCTAAAAATATAGAAGAAGAATGATTTGAAATAAAAGAAATTTATCAAAAAACTACAAAAAAACCAAATCTTGATGTTGAGGTAGAAATTATTGAAGATGAAATAGAAAAAATATCTGAAGAAGAAGTTAATATAGAAACAAAACAATTAATAAAGAAAGAAATATTAAAAAATCATGAAGAGGAAGTAGCTGATGAGGCTAAACAAAAAGCAAAAGTTGAAGAAGAAGCTAGGCTAAAAGCAGAGGCTGAAGAAAAAGCCAGAGCTGAAGAAGAAGCTAGGCTAAAAGCAGAGGCTGAAGAAAAAGCCAGAGCTGAAGAAGAAGCTAGGTTAAAATCAGAGGCTGAAGAAAAAGCTAAAGCTGAAAAAGAAGCTAAATTAAAATCAGAGGCTGAAGAAAAAGCTAAAGCTGAAAAAGAAGCTAAATTAAAAT
>CAZJHB010000313.1:1449-1708 GCA_964545685.1 uncultured Candidatus Peribacteria bacterium
CAGAGGCTGAAGAAAAAGTTAAAGCTGAAAAAGAAGCTAAATTGCATGTAGAGGAAGAAAAAACTTTATTAGAAGAAGAAAATCAAGTTCTTATACCTTGAGTTAATACAATTTCTGATGTAGAAGATAAAGTTACTATTGATGAAGATAAAGTAATTGATAATAATATTATAGAAGAAAAAGAAGAATCTATAAAATTTGATTATAATATACAAACAATTGATAGTGATAGAACAATTATAGAACCTCAAGAAAGTAC
>CAZJHB010000314.1:0-1708 GCA_964545685.1 uncultured Candidatus Peribacteria bacterium
ATAACAATTGATATAATAGCTGTTGCTATTATTCAAAGTAGATAAAATTTTGTTCACATTGCCATTCATATAGCCATAGCAAAGAAGATAAATCAAACATCTCTAGTCTCTTTTACTGCATTTCTAAATCTAATAATAGATAATGCTCATACTAATGAAAATGCTCTAGCAATGTTTGAACCAACTATTAACATAATAACTGTAATAATCATTCACATTAAAACTAATGTATGTACATAAGACTGAGTATATGAAGTTCATTTATGAGTCTTCATATAAATAAGACCAATAATTGAAGTTAGAATAAAACTTAGAGTTAATCATAATGTAACATCAAGCATCGAAAACGAGCTAGTTAAATCTTGTAAATTAGTAAAATTTTGTAAAATTTCATTTAAATCCATAATGTTTTTGTTATTAAAAATATAAAATAAACTTTCTTTTTTCGGAACAATAAAGGTTTTAACCCCTTCCCCTCGTACCTCGGGTGTTCCCCTTGAGAAGGGGAAAAATATGTAAAGTATTATTTTCCTTCCCTTAGACTTAAGGGAAAGCCTGTCCCGATTTTGCGGGAGTGCCCGAAGGGCGGATGGGTTACTAAGAAGTAGTAGGGGGAGTTACTGCTTTCGGCAATCTACCATTCTTATTCACATTAAATACACTCCTTGGAAATACATTAGACTCTTCTAATCATGTACAATATTTGCTAATCCTTATTAAGCTAATTCAATGATGAGCAACTAATTCTGTAATCCAATATGGTATTTTTTCGTTTGCTTTTATTTCAAGTATGACAAAATTATCTGGCAGCATTAATCATTCTTGTGTAGCATCAGCAAGATCTAAATCTTTTTGTTTGTATCATACATCATAATCAAATGTGATTCTAAGTCATATATCCGTATCTTTTCAAAAAAATGCTTCCCTTTTATATGTTGTAATAGCAGAAGGCCTTAAATCGTAAGTTTCTACCATATTTAGTACTTCATTTATTGTATCAATATCATTTTCATATCATTTTGGTATAATTCATTCATCAATTAGTAATTTTGCATCTTTATATTTCATGGGGACTCTTCTCTTTTGGGTGACTCTATCTATTCTTTGTTTTATTTCTACAAATACTTTTGATTCATCTGTTAATGGTTCATCTGTAACATATCTACGAACACGTAATTTTCTTCTAAATTTTAATCCTTCAATTTTTTCCCAATAAAATCTATAATCAAAAGAATCATAATACAAGCTACTAAGTAAATATGCTCATCAATCTCAATATTGATCTGGAGTAACAAAATTCATAAAGTCTTTTTTTAAATCTCTTACTTGCTCAAGAGTTAAAATATACTTTAATTCAAATCTATTAAATTTACGTATTGTGTCAGCCATGTTTTAATAGTTAAAATATATTGTAATTTATTATGTATATTATTATAAATTTTTTAGTTAAGAAGTGATTAAGAAAAAATACCTCTCACTTGAATTCTCTCCCCTTGTCAGGGGAAAGAGGTAACAGATAATATTTTTTTAAATTGGTCTACTCCCTCTCCTGATAAGGAGAGGGTTGGGGTGAGGTTGTATTCTATTCCCTCTCCTGAAAATGAGAGAGGTTAGGAGTGGGGTATCTAAAAAACCAATATCTCCTCTATCTTTTCTTTCAAATAATCATTTTCAGAGAATAAAAGTTTTCAGGTTTTCATATTTTTAT
>CAZJHB010000315.1:0-1690 GCA_964545685.1 uncultured Candidatus Peribacteria bacterium
ATTTATCAAATATAAATAAGATGATTTGAGTGAAAATAGCTTCAACTTGAAAGGTTCCAGTCTCAGATGATTATGTAGAAATCACAGCAAGTTGAATAGCCTTGAATTATCAATGAAAGGCATGAGAAAAAGTATTAGATGTATTATGAGTATTTAATTGATGAAAAGATCCTTTAGATGAAACTTATTATATTTATTCAACAAATACAAATTTAACAAAATATGAGTTACTATGATTTTTAGAATGAGATATTTTATCTAGTAATTTAAATATGCTAGAAAGCACAAATGCACAATCAGATTTATCAACAAGAACAATAATAACTAAATGAGATGAATTATGAATAGTATTGGATGTGTTAACTAATGAACCAGTAACAGAAACAGTAGATGTTTTGAATACTACAGATACGTATAAAACAGTATTTACAAAAACAGATTCGGTAGAATGAACATGATGAGTGCTATTTTCTAATATTTATAATAGAAATGAAGATTTATTAAAGAATAAAGATTTGGCACAATTAGATGAGAGTTTATTGGCATATTGGGACATGGAAACTCTAACTTGAACTTTTTTAAAAGATTTAAGTAGGTATGGAAATCATTTAAGTTGTTATGAATGACATAATATAAAAGATTGTTGAAATAATAGTGAAGAATTATATATGAGAGATGGAATAAAATGAAAATGAATTTATATAAGATGAGAAACATTTAGTCATACTTGAAATTATTTATATAATTCAAATTCTAATTGAAATTTTAATGATATTAGTAATTTTACTATTGTATTTAATTTTAAACTTGATGAAAAAAATGAAGTAGCTTGACGGGTTTGATGAGATGATTATTTTTTATTTTCTAGGGTTGTTAATTGAACAAATTGGTGTTCTGTTGTACATATTGCTTGAAAATCTAGACCTGGTAGTATTTCAAGTTATTTGTCTTATCGGTCTCCTTCACAATTCAATTTAGATTGTTGAAATTCAACATTGTCAGAAAATTTTAATTTATTTTTTAATGATGAGGTAAGTTTAATTTGAAAATGGAATAATATAATTTTTTCTTTTGAAAGTTGAATTAATAAAATTTATTATAATTGACAATTAGTAAATGAAAAAAGTTATAGTTGAAATATTGCTAGTTGAAATTATCCTATTATTATATGAAATGCTCCTCATAAAATACAAGGATTAAATTGAATAATAGATGAAGTACGTATGTATAATAGAGTATTATCAGAAGAAGAAATAGAAACATTATATAATGCAACAAAATAGAAAATTTTTGTGTTTAGATAAAAATAATTATAATAATAAAAATTTAAAATAATAATTTAAATAGTTATGAAATCTACTAATAAAAAAAATAATTTATTAAGAGAAGTCGATATTATAAAGGATAGAGATTATATTCTGTCTGAATTGAAAAAAAGTGAAAATGAAAAAAGTTATTCTTTTGAAGATTCTTATAATTTTAATTTAGAAAGATTAAATAATTTGGTAAAATAATATGAAAATATATAATTTAGAAATAAAGGATAATGTACATGAATTTATTTGAGAATTATGAGAATATATTTTTAGATATTCTTTTAGTATTGATGTTTCTAAAAAGTTAATGGATCATATATATAAAGAGATTTTTTCTCTTAAAATTTTTCCAAATAGATTTCCAAAATTTAATG
>CAZJHB010000316.1:0-1683 GCA_964545685.1 uncultured Candidatus Peribacteria bacterium
TGAGTTATTTCTTCACTTAGAGCATTTTTTAAATCTACTAAATTATCAGTATTACTATTTAATTTTTGCATTAATTCTTCATTAACAAAAGAATATGTATACATATCATAGTATCAAATACTTGTAAAAAAATCTCTTGCATCATTTTTTAGTTTATAAATATTATCTTGCATTACAGCTCAAATATTTATTCTAGGAATAGTTGATTCAATTTTATCATAACCATCAATTCTAGCAATTTCTTCAGCTATATCAGCTTTGTAATTAAGATCTTTTCTCCAAAAAGGAATTATTAAAGTGTTATCTTTTTCTTCAATTCAAAGATTTGATAAAATTTTTAGAGCCTCTTCTTTAGAATAATTACTTCATATTAAGTTGTTTATAAATTCAATATCAAAAGGTATAGTTATTTGTTCTTGTTTTTTAGGATAAATATCTGAGTAAGCTACTAATTTTATATTTTCAAAATGTTTTTCTAATTCTTCAGCTATTAAGCTCATTCCTGAATGTTGAATTCAATTTGTAATATCTTTTTCAAAAATATTTAATGCATCTGTTCTAATTCATAATCTTTTTCATGTTTTTCTAACTACTGCTTGATCAAAATGAGCAGATTCAACAATAATATTTTTTGTATTTTCTCAAACAGATGATTCTTTTCATCAAATAATTCAACCAAGAGCTATAACTCAATTATCATCACATATAACAATATCTTCAGTTGTTAATTCATATTCTTTATCATCTAAAGCTAAGAATTTTTCTCAATTTTTTGCAAATCTTACAACTATATTTCAAGTTATTTTATCTGCATCAAAACAATGAGTAGGTTGTCAGTACAAATATAAACTATAGTTTGATATATCAATCAAAAGTCATTTTGAATTTACTCAAGCAGAAGCTAAAACTTGTTTTATATAATCTGGAGATTCAATATTTTCAACATTTTCTATTTTTAATCATTTGTATCTTGATACAACTTCAGGAATTTCATTTTTTATTTTTAAATCTTCTAAATTAGAAAAATCTTTTTTAGCATATTCAAAGTTAAATTTTTTTCAATTAATAGCATATATTTCTCTAATAATTCAAATATGACTAAATAAATCAGGTCTATGATTTATAGCCTTATTATCTATTTCTAGTATTACATCATTTTTTTCTAAATAATCTCTCATTGATACATTCATTGGAGCATGTTCAGGTAATACCAGGATTCATTTTTGTCTTTCTTCAATTAATCATAATTCATCTTCACTACAAATCATTCATTGAGAACTTTCTCATCTAATTTTAGTTTTTGTAATTACAAAATTTTCAGCCAATTTTGCTCAACAAACAGCAACTGGTACTTTTAATCCTTCTTTTACATTATTTGCTCAACAAACAATAGGAAAATTTTCTCAATTCACTTCAACTATAGTACAATTTAATTTTTCTGAATCAGGATGTTTTTTTACTTCTTTAATTTGTCAAATATAAACATCTTTCAAATTTTCTCATTCAAGTAAAATATCTTCAACTTCTGCAGTATGCATTATCAAATCTTGAGCTAATTCTTCAACTGGTTTTACTCAAGGAATATATTTTTTTATAACTTTGTACGAAACTTTCATTTTTTAGTTTAAAATAATAAATATAATGCTTTAAATATAAGTAAAAAAAAGAATAAATCAAATTATT
>CAZJHB010000317.1:0-1683 GCA_964545685.1 uncultured Candidatus Peribacteria bacterium
AAGATATTACAGATACAGGAGAAATACTATGATGGGTTATTAAGGAGTTGAGTTAATTTTTTAGTGAAAAAATATAAAAAGTATATAAAAAGTTTGATTTATAGTATAAAAGTTATATAATAAATTAAACTTTTTTTATTATTTAGTTATCAAACTATGACAGAAAGATTAGATAAAATGGAAAGAATATTGGATAAAATGATTTTAGAAAATGATAAAAGAGCTAAAGAAGCTGATGAAAGAGCTAAAGAAGCTGATGAAAGAGCTAAAGAAGCTGATAGGAGAAGTAATAAATTAGATAAAAAAATTAATAAACTTGAACGAGTAATGAATGGTATTTGATTAACTCAGTGAGATATTTCAGAAGAAATTATTGCTGATAATTTTTGAAATGTGTTTAAGAATATTTGAGAAAATATTTCTACAGTAGAAAGAAATATTAAAGTATATTCAAATTGAAGAATTAAATGAGAATTCGATATTATATGAGCTAATGGTAAAAAAATATTTATATGAGAAACTAAGACAAAATTAACAAAAGATCATATTGATAAATTAATAAATGTTACTATACCAAATTTTAAAAAGTATGATAATAGGCACAAATGAATGAAAGTTTATTGAGTCGTATGAGCTAGAGTTTTTGCAAATGAAGATGTTAAAAATTATGCCATAAATAATTGATTATATGTAATTAAAGAAACACATAAGTGAAATACAAAAATTTTAAAAGAAAGTTTAAAGAATATAAAAAATTTTTAAAATATAATAAATGTAATTTTGTAAAATTATTTTATAATTAAATAAATCATAAATGACACTAGAAGTTTTTCTAATAATCACTGTTTTTATTCTAATTTGAATTATTTTTTATATATCTTTAAAAAATTGAGATAAAAAAGATAATTGAAGTATTAAATTAATTCAAGATCAGTTATTTAATCTAAATAAAACTATTGATTATAAACTAGGAGAATCAAATAGAAATTTTGCGAAAAATTTTGAAACAAGTCAAAAAACAAGTAGTGATGCTAGTAAAAAAATACAAGAAATAACTGAAAAATTAACTAATCTAGAACAGACAAACAAACAAATAAAAGACATTTGATGACAACTTGAATGACTAGAAAAAATCTTAAAAAATCCAAAACAAAGATGAATTTTGGGCGAATATTTCTTGGAAAATGTACTTAAAAATATACTACCACCAGATAATTTTGAGTTGCAATATACTTTTAATAATTGAGAAACAGTTGATTGAGTTATTTTTGTAAAAGAAAAAATTATACCAATTGATTCTAAGTTTTCACTTGATAATTATAATAAAATAATAGAAGAAGATAATAATGTAGGAAAAGAAATTTTACTTAAAAGTTTCAAAAATGATCTTAAAAAAAGAATAGATGAAACATCAAAATATATTCGTCCAGGGGAAAATACCATGGATTTTGCTTTTATGTTTATACCAAGTGAGTGAGTTTATTATGATTTACTTGTAAACAAAGTTTGAACACTCAAAATTAATACAGTAGATTTGATAGAATATGCATTTAAAGAAAAAAAAGTAATAATAGTAAGTCCAACAAGCTTTTATGCATACTTACAAACAGTCTTACAATGACTTAGAGCATTAAAAATTGAAGAATCTGCTCGTGATATCCAAAAACAAGTAGAAAAATTAGG
>CAZJHB010000318.1:0-1658 GCA_964545685.1 uncultured Candidatus Peribacteria bacterium
CTCACTCCGGATCATACATATAATCATCTGGATCTAATGTACGAGCTATTCATTTTGATATTCTTATTTCATCCATATATCAGTTATAAAATCTTTTATCCCGACTTCATGCACTTGTAAACAGATAAGCTATCCATAAATTACTAGAATAATCTTGTAATATAATAGGAGTATATTCACTTCATATTAAAATTCAATCTTCATAAAAATAAAATGTTCACTCTTTTCTAACTAATCAAATATGTGTCCACTTTATTGTACTAGGAGAAGCCCAAGGAGTTAATACATAAGAAACTCAATTTGCTATAACTTTAAAATTTCATGAATAACGTCACCAAAAAAATCTATTAGATGCAGTTTGACAAGTACTAATCCACCACATTTCTCATACTGTCGAAGGTTTTATCCATAGATCAACTGTAAAATCTCAATTTCAAAAATTCCAATCATCACTATCTAATATTTCTATATAATCTCAATTTCAATCAAAATAATAACCACTACCAAATTTTCATGTACTTGATATTTGAGCATTTCAATAAAAGTTTAAATCATGATTTGAAGATGAAATATCTCAAGCTCAATCTGCATGTAATAATAATTTAGTAAATTCATCATTTCAAGTTAATATAGTACTTGAACTATCTTTTGTACTATTTGAAGTAGTATTATTCCCTATTCTATTCAACACCACTAAATCAACAAAATCTTCCATTTCTCAGGTACTTGTTCTAGATAATAAATCAGAATACATCGTATTACTTGCTAAACTTGATCAACTATAAGTTGTTTGAATTGCCTCAACCAAAGCTATTTTTTCTTCTTCTGTTGATTCACTCGTCATTGTTCATTCATAATATGAAAAAGTCACATCTAATCATCATGTAGATACTCAAGGTAAATTATCTCACCCTGTTACTATTTGAGATTTTATCATATCATTATCTAAATCATCATTTGATACTATTTCTGCATTAATTATACTTGGTGTTGGTACATAAAAACTTGGTGTTTTTATATAGATTCCATTATAATTTCAATCTATTTTTGGGTAGTCTTGCATTTCTGCATTAGAACTTAAAATAACTAATGCTCTAGTCCCCTCTCCTGTAAGGAGAGGGTTAGGGTGAGGTAAAAATCAAATCAAGTCACTTTCATATAATCCTAAAACCTCATATTCTGTTTGGCTATAGGTTGTTGAATATGTATATTCATTTCCTGTTGATGGATCTACTGGTTTTTCTTGTAGATTTCTTGATACATTTGTTGATACTTGGTCTCAAACTATTCATTGATACCGTAATGCTTCTCAGGAATATGACATTGTTACTGAATCATCTGGTTCTGGATATTTTCATGTATTTAAAGAAAATAATTCTACACTCTTTTTGATATTAGAAATATCTGATAATCTTTTACTATCTCTAGCTTGTGCACTATATCATTGTAGAGATATAAATGCTATTGTTCATAGTATTGCAAGGATTGTTATTACAACTATTAGTTCGACTAATGTAAATGCCCACGTAGTGTACGCAGGCCTGCTTACACTACTGTTTTGTTTGTTTTTAATTTGCATAAAAAATGTATAAAAAAAAAATAATATTTAATAATTAAATATTATTTTTTTTTGGTTATTTGTCAATTATTTTTACTTT
>CAZJHB010000319.1:0-1654 GCA_964545685.1 uncultured Candidatus Peribacteria bacterium
AGAGACTAATGCAGAGCATGAAGCTAATAAGAGGTATATGAAATAAATTATTATATAATTAAATGCCCTTAGGAAATTCCTAAGGGCAAAAAAAATTTATGCTACATATTTAGCTCCAAATATTTCAATTTCTTGAAACAATTTTTCTCCTTTTTGTATATTATCTTCAGTTATTTCATTAATCAAATGATTTAAAACTTCTGAAAATGAAGTATTTTGTTCTTTTATTAAAATAGAATCATTACTTGTAATAAATATGGCAGAAATCTGAATCTCAAAATAATCTTCATAATTTTCAACTTCAACAACAATTTTAAATAAACTATTTTTCAGAAACCCTATTTTTTCATTAAGAGTTCTATATATAATTTTTTTTTGCCATTCTTTATTAGTAATCACAACTAATTCCATAAAACAACTCCAACATTTTAATTTTAAAATCTACACCATTTATACATTATGTAAAAATAGCAGATTTCCTCTTATAAATAATTTTTTTTTTGCAAAAGTCAAGTTATTTTATTTCTATTTTACTTCTATTTCAAAACTTTCAGTACTAGTAACTACTTCATAATTATCCTTTGAATATCAAAGAGCTCAAAAATAAGTTCAAATTCAGTTTTCAATAGCTTTTATATAATAAGTAAATTTTATACTCTCTTTATCCTTATCAAAAACAAGTCTCAAATTATTTTTTTCATAATTAATACTTCTAGTATTTAATACTTTATATTTTTCATCAATATTAACAAATTCAAAATTTTCTGGAATAAAATTATTTACAATTATTTCATCACCAGAAATATTTTTCAAATTTAATTCTACTTTATAAATATTTCATTTTTCAAAAATATTATCTTCCTTTTTTATATAAACTTTATTACAATTCAAATCTCAACTTAAATAACATTTTTTCAAATCATTTAAAGAAGATATATTATATATTTTTCTAGAAATTTCTAACTCATCTGATTTTAAGACATTATCAAAAATAGAATAATATCTTTTAAAAAATATTCAAACATTCATACTTACTCCCTCAAGATTAACAACTCTGAAAGAAGCTTTATTATTATAAAAAGTATCTTTTGTTGTATAAAAATAATGTTTAAAACTAGAAGTAACTCTTCATACCCAAAAAGGTGTTTCAGGATTTCTTATATTTCAAAGCATAAAACCAAATTTTGTCTTTTTAGTATTTTTTGAATATTTATTTACATATTTTAATATAGCTTCAAATACATATGATTTTGTTTTATAAGATATAAAAGGATTTTTTACATTAATTTGATTTAATTCTCATATTATTTTTTTTATATAATTTATATCGTCATAATTACTATCAATAAGAAAAGATAATAAATTTGATTTTTCAATAATTGTAATTTGTGAATTTTCATATTTATTCATTAGTAATTTCATATATTTTTCAGTAGCTTGAGACTCTTTATCTATCAAAAAATCTTCCAATTTTACTAATATTTTTTCATCTATAGTAATTCATAAGTCATTCAATTTTTTTAATATATCAGAAACAAAAAAACTTATTTCAATACTAGATTCTTTATCACTTAAGTATTCCTTAAATCAACCATCATAATTTTGAAAAGAATAAATTTGTTTTAAAATATCATCATTACTTTGTTCATTATTT
>CAZJHB010000320.1:0-1646 GCA_964545685.1 uncultured Candidatus Peribacteria bacterium
CTCAAGGCCAAGGTAATCCAAAGATTTTTAATGAATTGTTGAAAAAGAAGTTAGGGTAGAACACATCCTAACCTCTCACAAGGGAGTTTAAGGACCACCCCCTAACCCCCTCCTTAGTAAGGAGGGGGGAGATGATATATAATTTTTATTCTCTCTTTGATGAATTGAAGAGAGAATTTTTATTTGATATTTTTAAAAATATAGTTAAGATATAGTTAAGATATATTTTCTAACTATATATAAATGAATTCACAAGTTGTTTTTAATATTGATAGTGAATTAAAACAAAAAGCTATGCAAAAAGCTAAAAAAGATGGAATTACTATGAAAACATTACTTAATCTTTTTTTGAAATGATATGTAGATGAAGATTTTAATTTATTTATATGAAAAAAAAGGGAATATGATGTAGAAGATATAAAAGTTAATAAAAAAATACAGGATAAAATGAATACTTTATCTAAATTATTTTAAGATTAAAAAATGATAAAATTATATGAAATAATCTAAGTATGAATAATAAAAAGTTTGTTGAATTATTGGATAAAAATTTTGATTTAGTACAAAAAGATTTAGAAGAAAAAAATTATATAGATTATCATATTTAATTTTAAAATGAACTAAAAAAATAGAAAATTTAAAATTTCTATTTTTTTATTACATTTATTTTGCACTTAAAAAATTTATATGATAAAATAAATTTAGTAATTAATTTATATTTGAATGTAAATAAATGGAAATATTACAAAAAATTAAGAATTTTTTCAAGGATAATAAAAAGATTTTTTATTATTTCTGATTTTTTATCATAATTTATCTAATGGCAGGAGAGATTAGTTTTGCAGGAGATAATACTACAGCATGAGCTGCTACTTGGAAAGAACAGATAATAGAAATTGTTAATGCAGCAGTTCAAGTGTTAGCATTATTTGTTGCTGCTCTTACATATTTTATAACTCTTTTTCTTGATCCAGGTTGGATTAATTGAACATTATTTTGATTAGGTGAAATTTTTAGAACTATTTGGACTTTAGTTTCAAATATTGTATATATCATATTTGCTTTTATTCTAATATGGATAGCATTTATGAATATTATAGGAAAATCAGATAATAAATGGGAATTAAAACAGACTTTACCAAAATTTATTATTTGAGTATTAATTGTACCTTTTACTTGGTTTTTTGTTCAATTTGTATTAAGTATATCTTCAATATTAACTATGCAAGTATTAACTTTACCAAGTGATATAATACCTGAATATAAAACAATACTTAACGAAGTAAAAATTAAACCTAATTGTGTATTAAATTTGAGTGCTGATACAACTATAAATCAAAAATATTTTGATTGTGAAGGTGAAGAAGTTTCATTGATAGAAGCAATGGATAATA
Organism: uncultured Candidatus Peribacteria bacterium; assembly: GCA_964545685.1. GTDB lineage: Bacteria > Patescibacteriota > Gracilibacteria > BD1-5 > UBA6164 > CAZJHB01. The sequence continues at coordinate 1,395 of CAZJHB010000320.1, forward strand.
CATCATTTTGATTAATTTCTACATATACATATTGAATATTAAAAATAGATCAAATAACAGAAGTTGTTAATGAACAATTTACAACAAAAAATATAAAAACTATGACAGATTTAATTATAAAAATTGTTTTTGATTTGTTATTTATTTTAGTTTATATGATATTAATTATTAGTTTAGGTTTGGTATTAATAGTAAGGTGATTTTATATATGGATATATATAATGTTGTCACCAGCTTTTGGTTTGATGTATT
>CAZJHB010000321.1:0-1630 GCA_964545685.1 uncultured Candidatus Peribacteria bacterium
TTATGAAAAAATATAAAACTTTGATAATATTTTTGGTGTTAGTTGCTATATGGGCTTCTTTTTTTTCATCTATAAAATTTTTTATTTGGTGAGATTTAAAAGATAGCTTAAACGTTAATTTACAAACTATTGCTTGATATTTAAGTCTTTGATGAGTTTTAGCATATTTAGTTTGATGAGCTTTTGCATCAAGCTTTTTAAAAAAGTATTATATGTTTATTATTTCTTTATTATCAATGTTATTTATATGATTAGCTTATTTTTTTGAATTTAAATCAAATATTTCTTTTGCTATTATTATTATATTAGTTTGATTTTTATATTGATTATGGAATGTTGTAAAAAATGTAATTATTGCTATTGAAATAGAGAAGACATGATTAGCAGAAACTCTTATAAATGCATTAGTATGAATCTTATTTGTAGTATTTATAATAATATGATCTTTACTTTGAAATATTTTATATGATAAGTTTTGACATAATTGATATATAGTAATTTTAATTATGTTATTGGCTACTGCTTTTATTTCTTTGAATTTAGATTATGATAAAATTAAATTTTCTTCTTTAATTAAGCAATGATGGAAACATTATTATATTGATAGAAAAAAATCATTAAAGAAATCTATAATGGAATATATTCCTGATTTAAAATATATACTTAAAAATTATATTTTTATTATTTTATGATCTTCTTTTTTATGGACAATTTCTACAATTGTATCACAAATTTCAATAGAATATAGTGTAGATTTTTTTAATATTACTTCAACAAAAGCTACATATATTTTAATTTATTCAGCTATTTGAGCTATTATTTGAAATATATTATCTATGAAAATGAATAATAAAAGATGGTTATTTTTTATTATTTTTAATACTTTATTTTCAATATTAATTTTACTATTTCCTATATTAATGGTTAATTTTTTCATTTTATCAGTTTTAGCAATAATATTATGATTATTCTTTTGAGTAAGTTCAAATTTAGTAGATTCTTATTTATTAAAAAGAATTTGAGAAGAAGATAAAAAAGAATATTGATCAAGTACTTATTGATTTATTTTAAGTATATTAATTTTTATAATGATGTTTTTTAGTAGTAAAATAATGGAGATTTATTGATATAGTGTAATTATGTTTATTCTATGAATTATAATGTTAGTTTCTTGAATCTTTTTATATTTAAAACAAAAAAATTAATATTTAATAGTAAAAAATTATGAAGGTTATTTTATGGTTAGTTAGAAAATTTTTATCAATTCGTTATAAAGTAAAATTAAAATGAGTAGCAAATTTAAAATCAGATGAGCCTGTTTTAATATTATCAAATCATGTGGCATTGGTTGATCCAAGAATTTTATTATGATTTTTATGACAACATAATAATATTTCACCATTAGCTTCAGAGAAATATTATAATAAGCCTATATTTAAACAAATTATGAAATTGTTTTGAACAGTTCCTATTTGAGAAATTGATAAATGAGCAAATCCTAAAGAAGTAAAAAAAGTTTTTGATAAACTTGTAGAAGCGTTAAAGTCGTGAAAAAATTTATTAGTTTATCCTTCTGGTCAAATTTATAGACAATGATTTGAAAGTATAAAATGAAAACAAACAGCTTATA
>CAZJHB010000322.1:0-1629 GCA_964545685.1 uncultured Candidatus Peribacteria bacterium
TTAACATGATTTGATTGAATGCTTTCAATTGGTGATTTTTTGAATACCACACTAAATTTAGAACAATTATTAAAAATAATCAATTAAGAAAAATTGAAATCCAAAAAATATAACAAATAAGAAATTAAAAGAAATTTATTCTAAATTTATGAAATAAAAAAATACTTTACAAAAAAATGTAAAGTATTTTTTTTTATTAATTTCAATATGGTACAGTTGGTGTTGTAAAACCATCTCACTCTGGATCATACATATAATCATTTGGATCTTGTGTACGAGCTATTCATTTTGAAATTCTAATTTCATCTATATATCAATTTAAATAAGTTCAAGTCCAATTACCTCCTCAAATTAAAATAGGAGTATTTTCTTTTAATAAACTTATATCACCTATGTTTGATGTACTTTTTAAAGTTCAATCTTGGTATGCGTATACATTATCACCATGTCTTGTAATTGTAATATGTGACCAAGTATTTGAAACAAGAGTAGCGACAACTGCTTCATTAATTAAATCCCGTTGAGCAAGATTAGCTGATGATAATACTACGTTATAAGTACCTGTTTTCATATATAAAACCAAAGGAGCAAGAAATCTAGCATCATTAAATTTACCAAAAATTACTGAATTATAAGTCTGTCATACAGCATTAGCTTTTACCCAAAAATCAATAGTAAAATCTTCAGTTCCAAAATCCCAATCGTCACTATCTGGAATACTTAAATAATCTCAATCTCAATCAAAATATATACTTGTTGCTCAAAATTGTTTTTCTAAAACGGTATGATGAGTATTTCAAACTGTAGTTATAGTATTGTTTGTTGAACTATCATCATTAAATTTTGTATAATTTATAAAATTTCAACTATTTACAATTAAATTATCAAATTCTACATTTGCATTACCTGCATAAAAATTAATTTCTCAAACAGATGTTCAGTCAGTTGTACCACTTTGTAATAACTGCCATCATGATCATTCATCTACATATAAATTTACATTATTTCATGTTCTAACTACACGAAATGTTCAACTTGTTGCAGATGTTCAATTTGATGCAGAAACTAATGAGGTATTATTAAAAATTCTTGTTAAATAACCTGTTTGGTTACGGTTAATTTGAAGTGTATTATATGTAATAGAATCTCTAATATCTTTATATTCTAATGATACCCACCAACTAGAAGGATATTGAGGATTAATATTTAAAAAATCTATTTGAAAATCAAAATCACCTGAAAGTTGAGATAATGAATTTATTAGAATAAAATCATCAGAGTCACAATTAAATTTTACTGTTCAATTATTTACTTCTATAGAAGGATCTCAAGTCCTTATTCTTTCTATCCATAAATCATTATTCAATTCATTTCAATCAAAACTATCATTAAAAAGTAATATTGAATTATTAATATTAGAATGTATTAATAATTTAGTATAATCATCATTTCAGCTAGCTTCAGAATCGGTACTTGAAACAGTATTATTATATACTGTCCTATTCAATACTACAATATCAACAAAATCTACCATTTCTCAGGTACTTGTTCTTGATAGTATATCTGCATAAATAGTATCACTAGCTAATTGTGATCAACTATAAGCTGTTTTAAGTTTTTCTAGTAATG
>CAZJHB010000323.1:0-1628 GCA_964545685.1 uncultured Candidatus Peribacteria bacterium
TTTTTCTATTATATATTTTTTTTAATTTTTCTCCACCAAAATTTAGATTAAGCCTTTTTATCTAAATTATGTAGTTTTTTAGACTTTGATTAAAAATTTGTAATATTTAAAAAATATGTTATACTACTAAAAATATTTAATATTTTACTTACTTCACTACCAAAAATATTTAATATTTAATCTATTACATTATTTAATATATTCAATATGATTAAAAGAAATAAAATTTTTCTTTGAAGAATATACAAAATTTTGATGATACCCAAAAATTGTTCTAGCTAATAATATTGAAATAAAAAAAGAATATCTAAAACAAATTTATAATACTTATATAGAAAAAGATATAAAAGATATTTGAAAAATAAAAGAATTAGAAAAATTCAATAAATTAATACATATTTTAGCTAATCAATCTTGAAATTTATTAAATTTATCAGAAGTTTCAAATACAATATGAATAACTATCAAAACACTAAACGAGTGGATTTTTTTACTTGAAAATACATTTGTAATAAAAATTATAAGGCCTTTTTCTACAAATTTAAGATGAGAATTAACTAAAATGCCAAAATTATTTTTTATAGATAATGGTATTAGAAATTTTTGTGATAATAATTTTGCAATAACTTGAAATAGTTTTGAAAATATATTTTTTAATTACATAAATAATTCATATAAAACAGAAAAAATTAAGTTTTATAGAACTCAAGATAAAAAAGAAATAGATTTTGTTTTAGATTGAGTTCCTTATGAATTGAAACTAAAATATAATTGAAAAAATTTAACTGCACTCAAATATTTTAATGAAAAATATCAACAAAAATGAAATGTTATTACACTAGAAAAAAAAGATAATCCAAATTATAACATTTTATTTCCTTGGGAAGTATAATATTTAAACTCTTTCTGAAAAAATAAAAATAAAGTTTGATTTATATAGAAATATAATTATATTTCTGTAAGTAGTATTTTTTTACGTCTTAAAGAAATGAAATTTAATAAAATATATAATATATTAGAAGAGTTAGAAATTTTTTCTATAAATGATTTAAGAAAAATTGACTCTAAATTTGAAAAGAAAAAAATTTATTTATGGAAAAAAAAATGATTAATAAAAAATATATATAGATGATATTATATTTTAAATAATAAAAAAATTGATACTAATTTTTTATATAAAATAGCAAATACGATATATTCACCATCATATATTTCTATGGAATCAGCATTAAGTTATTACAATTTAATTCCTGAAGCGGTATATACAATAACAAGTATAAGTACTAGAAAAACAAATAATATAAACAATGAATATTTAGATCTTTCATATAAATCAATTAAAAGTGATTTTTTTTGGTGATATAAAATAATAAATTATAAAGAAAATTATTTAATAGCTGATATTGAAAAAACTTTACTTGATTTTTTTTATCTAAATAAAGAAATAAATAATAAAAATGATATAATTTGATTAAGACTAAATAGTGATGTATTAAAAAATAATATTGATAAAAATAAAATAGAAAAATACTTAAAAATATTTAATAAAAAATTTCTATATAAAAAAATAGAATTATTATTTAATTTATTAGACCAATGATTAATTTAGAATATATAAAACAATTTTA
>CAZJHB010000324.1:0-1615 GCA_964545685.1 uncultured Candidatus Peribacteria bacterium
ATGAGAAAATGTTAAGTGAACTTGATAAAGCAGTTGCAAAAAGAGAAGAACAAAAAGTTGCTTAAATTTAAAAATAAATAGTGTATATATAAAAAAATTTTAATTTATATATACACTATTTTTAACTTAAATTTATTACCTTACCATCATATAAAAATCACAACCTACACTTCTTCCCCCACACCGTTGAAAACTATAACCAGCTTTTCTATTAATAAGCCACCGTCACCGTCCTGATCAAAAATCAGTTCACAATATATAATCACCTCATCACCGTATAGCTATTCATTGATAAAAACTTCTATCATGTCATGATCATCATAAAAAAGTTGTAAATCATACATCTCACCGTGCTATTTCACAATCTCAACTAACTGTTCTTCAAAAATCTAAATCACAAGTTGGTTTTACATAAAATTCATATTTACCATCTTCGTCAATTTGAACTTCTGATGTAAATCTATATGCTTCAGTAACTAATGCATTTATATCATCAGAAGAAAATTTAAAAGTTTCATCTATTGAATTTCATTTCTCTGGACGATATTCACTATTAGTTCACCATATACTTGTAGGTAAATCTCATCATTTTCATCTCATTACTAAAGTCCAACCTCATCAATCAGTTGTCATATCACAATAAGCTTTAATTGTTTTCTCATTTACTGTAATATCATATGTACCACTCTTATTTATTCAACTATTTTTTAAATCTAAACAAGAAGTCTTTGGTCCTGAGTTATCAACCGGTAATGAAGTTAAATCTGGATAAAGATCTAAAACTTCTCTTCTTACCAAATTTATCTTATCTAAATCTGTAGTTTCAGATAAAATATCTTTATATGGTACTTGATTTGACAAAAAAGATCAACTATATGTATCTTGCATTATTTCAGCTAAATATATTTTTTTAGCATTTGTTGAATATTTTGTAAGACCCGCTCAATATATATTAAAGTTTATATCTAACTGTCATGTTTGTGTTACTAATTGAGTTATTCATAAATTTGGTATATTATCTCATCAAGTAACTATTTGTGACTTGATAGATGTTCAAGAACTTGTCCGTAAATCTAGAGGTAAAGACTCTGAAGTTATTATACTAGGTGTTGGAAAATAATATTCTGGAGTTTTTAAATATATTCAATTATATGTTCATATAATTTTAGTTAAAAATCAATTATTACTTGCATAAGATTTATTTAATAAATCATATTTTGAAATATCAGACTCAAATATACTCATTATTTCATATTCATATTTTGTTTGTGTTACAGAATATATATATTCTATATCAAATAATGGATCTAATGGTTTTTTATTTAAATTTCTTGATAAATTTGTAGTAACATTATCTCAAATTGTTCATTGTGTCCGTAATACATATCAAGTATAAGTAACATTTAATCAATTATCAGGAAGAGGATAAGATCAAACATTAGTCGCAAATAACTCTAAACTTTTCTTAAGATTAGCAAGATCTGACAGCCTCCTACTATCTCTTGCCTCAGCTGAATATCATTGCATAGCAAAAAATGCTATAGTTCATAAAATTGCTAAAATTGTAATTACAACAATCAATTCTACTAAAGTAAAAGCTCATTTTTTATTTAAC
>CAZJHB010000325.1:0-1608 GCA_964545685.1 uncultured Candidatus Peribacteria bacterium
CTTCTATTTTTGTATCATTTATATCTTCAATATGAGCTGCTAATATATTTATATACTTTTCTTTGTATTCATTTATAAGTTCATTTTTTTCTTCGTGAAATTCTCTTCTTAATTCTGTATTTTCTCTTCTAAGATTTTGGTTGTTTTCTCTTACTTGTTCTCTTTCTTCAATATAGTTATAAACATTATCATAATCTGCAACAATTTCTTTTAATTCTTCATTATATGTATCAGTTAAATCTTCTATTTCTTTTGCAATGTTTTCTCTTTCTTCTAAAGTTAAATCACTTGCTTTAAGTTTTTCTTTTAATTCTTTTAAATCTTCTAAATATTCTTTTTTTAATTCTTCATATTCTTCTAATGTATCTTCATCTAATTCAGATAAACAATCTTTAATGTTTCCATATTCATTATTGAAATCTTCTAAATTATCTTTTATATTTTCTCTCTTTACTTCTATATTTTTATTTAATTCTTCTCTTGATTGTTTTAAAGTTTCTCCTAATTCTTCTCTGTTTTCTCTAAATTCCTTTCTAATTTCTAAATTATTATTATCTTGGATATTTGGTTTTTCTTTAGTATTAGTTATATTTAGATTAGCATTAGTTAAACTAAAAGATGAAAATACAATTAGCAATATAGTTAATAAACTTATATATTTTTTAGTGTCCATGTTTAATTAAGTTAGATTATAAAGTATAATTATAATATATTATTTCTAAAATAAATCAAGAATTAAAAAAAATGGTATTTAAAATTAAATAATTTTAAGCAACTTTTACTTTATTTTGTTCTTCTCTTTTTGCAACTGCTTTATCAAGTTCACTTAACATTTTCTCATTAGTTTCTAAATCTACACACTTATCTGTAATACTTATTCATGGTTTAATATCTTTAGGATTATCTTTTCAAGGAGTAAATTTTTGATTTCATTCATTTATATTTGCTTCTATCATTACTCATACTATTTCATTTTTTCATTCTGCAATTTGTGTTGCTACATCTTTACAAACACTAGCTTGATTTTTATGATTTTGTCAACTATTTTCATGTGATGCATCAATTACAATTCAAGTATTTATATTTTTTTCTTTTAATATATTGCTTATATTGTCAACAGTACTAGCATGATGATTAGGTTTACCTTTTCATCATCTTAGTATTATATGTGAATTAGGTGCCCCTTTTGTAGTTACTTGTGCTACTTTTCATTCTTTTGTTGCAGCTAAAAAGGTATGTCATTGTTTTGATGAATTAATAGCATCAACAGCAATTTTTATATCTCAATTTGTTCAGTTTTTGAATCATATTGGCATAGATAAACCTGAAACTAATTTTCTATGTTCTTGACTTTCTGTTGTTCTAGCTCAAATAGCTCACCAATGTATCAAATCTGCTATATATTGAGGTGTTATTGTATCTAAAAATTCAATAGCTGTTGGAACTCACATTTCATTTATTTCCATTAATAATTTTCTAGCTTTTGCTAATCATTCTTCAATATCACAAGAATCATCTAAGTTAGGGTCATTTATTAATCATTTCCATCCAACAGTTGTACGAGGTTTTTCAAAGTATGTTCTCATAACTATGTATAAATGAGGATTT
>CAZJHB010000326.1:0-1596 GCA_964545685.1 uncultured Candidatus Peribacteria bacterium
AAAGAGTAAAAACAATTGATACTTTTAAAGAAGCAAATGAAAAATCTAGCTTTTATGATAAAATAAAAAATTATTATTTATTCATAAATTATATAAAAGAAAAAAAATGAGTCATAAGTATAAATAATAAAAATAAATTATTACAACATTATAAAGAACATTCTGTAGTTTGAAAAATAATACTTTGAAAAATATTTACAGATGATAAATCATATAATAATAAACAAACAGTAGATTTAAATATTCTATTATTATATTTACAAAAAAAATATAAAAAAAATTACACTATTTCCGAATTAAAAGAAACCTTATTCTTTCTTCATAAATTAGATATTATAAAAATCAAAAATTGATTATTAGTTTTTTTAACTAGATTTAGCATATATTTTAATAAAGAAATTATTGATAATATTGATAATTTCAAAAAAGAAATTCAAACAGAAGATTTTGTAAAAAAACTAATCATAAAATTAGATGAATTTAAACAAGTGAAAGTAAACAAACTTCTTGCACTTCAAAAAATTGTAGAAATACTAGAATCAAAATGAATTAGTGAATATACCAAACTTACCGAGTACTATTTTACTACACCAATTAAAAAATTTAGTAAAGAATATTTATCAAGTAAATTAAATAAAACCAATATTTTCTATTAATCTACGCTCCATACAACATCCCCCTCAACCTAATCCTCCTCATAATAATATGAATAATCAATCCCTTTCATAAACATTTCACGACTATCAATTTCATCAGTCAAAGCACTTTTTATCAAGTTTGATATCTTTATACTATCTGTTGGACTTTCTATCATTGCACTAATATATTCATTTTTACTTATTTTACTCCAATCTACACATCTATTAAGATTTTTTTTCAATATCAAATCCAACCAAATACGTGCACTTCTTCAATTACCTTCCATAAAAGGGTGTGCAACATTCATCTCTACATATTTATCTATAATCTCTTCAAATGTATTTTCTGGCATCTTTTCAATTTCTTTTAATGTAGTTTCTAAATACTGTGCCATTGCAAATTGAAAACCATTTTTAGAAATATTTTTTTCTCTAATTTTTCCTGCAAAATCATATAAACCTCCAAAAAGATATGCATGTATCTGTTGCAATCCTTTAAATGTACCTACTTCAATACTATCAATAAATGAACTTTCAAACAATGCATAAGCTTTTAATTTACTTTTTCCATCAATACTTTCATCACTATATGTAAACCATTCAATAAATCTATTTGCCTTAGTTCAAGGAAAAGTCTTACCCAAAGCAATTATACCATCATAATCAAGCATATCAGATAAGTACTTTTTTCAATCACTAGCTACTAGTTTCAGTTGGGTAGTAAAACTAACCACCTGATTTTTTTCTTTCTTAAGTTTAGCTTTCAAATATTTCCAATAATTACGAGTTTTACTATAATCATCTTGATCTGTGAGAACAGCAACAATATCCAATACTGAAAACCACCATTTGCTATTTTCTTCATCCCAGATAGCACGAACTTCTCTATCATCAAAAAATCTTATTGATATTTTATTACTCATAATTTTTAATTTATTTTTATGATTATAAAATCATT
>CAZJHB010000327.1:0-1590 GCA_964545685.1 uncultured Candidatus Peribacteria bacterium
TTTGGTTCTATTTCTTTATGATTATACATAATATTCACAATTATTAAGTTTTAATAAGTGTATTTTATTAAAAATTGTGTATTTGTAAAGGAAGTTTGAAAAAAGTTTATCTTACTCACCATTGTGTATCATATATATATTGAGAACCTGCTGATATATCTCTCATTCAAAAAACTTTTACAGTTTAATGGTTAATTTACTTTTAAAGTTTTTTGAATGAGAGATATAGTAAAAGATGGAGTATTGAAGAATGTTTTAAGGAGTTAAAATCATATCTTTGTTTTGAAAATTTTAGATTACAGTCTTATGATGCAATAATGAAATATTTGCATGTAATTTTATTGGTACATACACTTTTATATATTATGCTTTATTCGCTCACTAAAAACGAAAAATTATTCAATATTGTATATAATTATTTAAAAAAGAAACGTAATATTAAAAATAATTTTAAAAAATATAGTGCTATTTTTTCCATAACTCTTAATTAAAAAATATGTTAAACTTACTTTTTAAATTTAACATATTTTATTTAATCCACCAAAATTTAAATTAAACCTAATCTTTTAAAATTTCAAATACAAGCATTTTTTATATCTTCATCAACTATTTTTCAACATAATTACTCACATTTTTCTAAATCATCCAAAGATGTTACCTTTGATAATATCATATTATATAATGCAACTTCTTGATTTAAATCTACTTGCTTATACTCTTGAGTTTATTATTGTTAATATGAATTATTATCAAGATTATCTATATCATTATTACTTTTATTTTTTAAATATAAAATTATTATCTAATATATGGTATTTGCTCAACAAGAAATCCGATTAGGAGTATAGATGTCATTTAAAATCTTCCGAGTCCGAAGATACCTACATGTTCAATCAGGCCATATACACACAATAACATCATGACCATCAAATATTGTAGGAAAACAACTTACTAAATTTCCAGTTGTTGCACTAGCAGAATTTAAATTTGTATTTACTGCATTTACCCATTCACTACTTATTATATCTCAAGTAGTAGCTGTTTGATTTATATTATTTATTATAGTTCAAGCTCAGTATGTAGATAGAATAATTAAACTAACACTTAATATAGACAATAAAGTTCTTTTTACAATTTTATTCATATGTTATTAATTTATAAAATATTACTTGTACTAATCAAGTACGTTGTGTAGAAAATTTTCATAAAATTCACTACGTGTAAGTTTATTATATGCAAAATTTATTTTTCTCAAAAAGATTTGGCTATTTTTTTTCTTAGCGGAAAAAATTAATAAAGAATAATAGTAGTTTTTAAAGATTAATAAAGTAAGTGTTTTTTTAAAAAAACAAAAGTTTTAATATAAAAAATTAAGTCTTTTTTGCATAAACTTAAAAATAGTGGAGTAAATTATGGAAAACAGAAAAAGTAAGTAAAATAGTATAAATTATTTTACTCACTTTTTTGTTATGGAAAAAACAACAATGCATTAACTATTAGATACATGGTTACCAGATGAGATAAATATAAATAAGTATGAATTAGAAAAAATAGAAAAAGATGAAGATTTAGATAGATATCATCCTTTTT
>CAZJHB010000328.1:0-1590 GCA_964545685.1 uncultured Candidatus Peribacteria bacterium
TTATGCAGATGAAGCTGACTTGATAAATTTGGTTATTTTTTGAAAAACAGCAAAAGAATGGAAAGAGGAAAATCCTGAACTTGGAAAAACTTGAAACATGAGAGATTTTGCAAATGTAGTTGAACTTGTTGTTTTAGCAAATTTAGAAAGTTTTAACGCAGATTATATAAAACAATGATTATCTAAAGAAGAAAGGTTTGAAAAACTATCTCAAATAGCAAAAACACAAAAAACTTCTCTTTTGAAACAATACTGAGAAACAAAAAAACTAAACTAAATATTTTACTAATTCACTTAACTATAAAAGATTATGGATAAACTTTATATGCAGAGTCATAATATGACACAAGAAAATATAGAAAAAATTTGAAAACTTTTTCCAAATGTTGTTACTGAAAAAGAAAATGATGATTGAAGGATTGTAAAGGCTATTGATTTTAAACTATTACAACAGCAATTATCTCCTTGATTAGTAGAGGATGAGAATGAGAGATATTCTCTAAATTGGCCTTGAAAAAAAGCTAGTTTACTTAAAGCAAATACTCCAATTAACAAAACTCTTAGACCTATTAAAGAAGATAGTGTGAATTTTGATAATACTGAAAATCTTTATATAGAATGAGATAATTTTGAGGTTTTAAAGGTTTTACAAGAGTCATATCTTTGAAAAGTCAAAATGATTTATATTGACCCTCCATATAATACTTGAAAAGATTTTGTATATAAAGATAATTTCACTAAATCAAAAGAGAATTATGAAGATGAACTATGAATTGAAGATGAAGAAACATGATGAAAACTATTCAGAAATACTGATACAAATGGTAGATTTCATTCTGACTGGCTTTCTATGATGTATGAAAGGCTTATTGTAGCAAGAGATTTATTGAAAGACGATTGAGTTATTTTTATGAGTATAGATGACAATGAAGTTTCTAATTTAAGAAAAATTGCTGATGAGATTTTTGGAGAGGAGAATTTTGTGGCTGAATTAATTTGGCAAAAAAATTTTGCTCCTAAAAATGATGCTAAATATTTTTCTTCCAATCATGAAACATGTTTAATTTTTTGAAAAAATAAAGAAACTTTTAAAAGAAATTTAATTCCTAGAACAGAAGATAATAATAAATGATATAAAAATCCTGATAATGATAAAAGATGAGACTGGTCATCATGAACAATGCTTGCAACTACGTATAATGAAAAATACATTTTTTGAATAAAAAAACCTAATTGAGATATTGCTTACCCACCTATATGAAGATGTTGGAGATATTCAGAAACTAAAATAAAAAAATTAATTAATGATAATAGAGTATGGTTTTGAAAAGATTGATGAAATGTACCAAGAGTTAAAAGATTTTTAAATGAGGTTCCAGATTGAATTGTTCCATTAACATTATGGTTACATAATGAAGTTAGTAACACTCAAAATGCAACAAATAAATTAAAAAAATTATTAGATTGAAAGCAACTTTTTCAGTTCTCAAAACCATTAGAATATATTATGAAAATGTTATTAATATGAACTAATAAAAACGACATCATCCTAGATTTCTTCTCATGATCATCCACAACAGCCCACGCAAC
>CAZJHB010000329.1:0-1586 GCA_964545685.1 uncultured Candidatus Peribacteria bacterium
CTCACTCCGGATCATACATATAATCATCTGGATCTAATGTACGAGCTATTCATTTAGAAACTCTAAATTCATCTATATATCAATTAAAATAATGAGTATTTAAATTACCAATATTAAAATTTACTGATTTATTAGGTAAAGTTAAAGAATTAATAGTACTATCAATAGAATTTCCATCAAGATATAAATTCCAATTATCTGAATTTCTTACAACGGCAATATGATACCATTGATTTGAATTAGGAATCCAATTTCATTTAAGAATATCAGAATCATTTAATAAAAATACAAAATCATTAGCACTAGGCCATCAATAATGTAATTCAATATTATCACTTGAAGAAATTCTTTGATTAAATAAAGGAATTGATCATGTAGTTGTTAAAAATTTCACCCAAAAATCTACTGTAAAATCTCAACTTCAAAAATCCCAATCATCATTATCAGCTAAACTTAAATAATCTCAATTTCAATCAAAAGAATAACAATTACCAAATTTTCATTCATTAGATATTTGAATATTTCAATTAAGAGCCAATGAATGATTTGAAGATGATTCATCTCAACTTCAATGATACAAAAATAAAGTATTATTATCATAACTAAATTGTTCTGTAGTTACAGAAAAAGTAGTATCATAACGAGCAATATCAGATATTCTAATTTCAGTCATATTACCATCTAATGCTCTGGAAGAATAATCAATTGGATCTGAACCAAAAGTAATTATATTATTTATATATGTAATTCAACTTGTATATCCTCATTTACTTTCTCAATCAACCCATAAATTATGTACATTATTTTTTCTTGTCAAAGCAACATGATGCCGAGTATCATCATTAATTAAAGTTGTTCATATAGCTCCACCTCAACCATAATAAAACCATAATCCTCCTAACCAATGACCTAACCACATCGTATAATTTGATGATTCTCATCTATTAGTAAAAAAAGTACCAATACTATCAGATGTTTTCACAAAGAATTCTACTGTAAAATCTTCATTAGTATCAATAAAAGGAGATGATAATAATGTACTTATTGATGAATAATAATTTGTTGATCAATTAAATTGTATAGACTTATTATCTAAAGGTGTTCAATTTTCTGTAATATAATTAATTATTCAATTATGAGTTATATTATTAAAATTAGATAATTCATCTCAACTTCAACCTCAATGTAAAAGTAACTTAGTATATTCATCATTTCAAATTGGTCATGCAATTGTATCTGTACTTGTAGTTGATGAACTACTATTATACTCAGTTCTCCCCAACACAACAACATCAACAAAATCTTCCATTTCTCAAGTACCAGTTCTAGATAATAAATCATAATACATAGTATCATTTGCTAAACTTGATCAACTATAAGTTGTTTGAATTGCCTCAACCAAAGCTATTTTTTCTTCTTCTGTTGATTCACTCGTCATTGTTCATTCATAATATGAAAAAGTCACATCTAATCATCATGTAGATACTCAAGGCAAATTATCTCACCCTGTTATTATTTGTGATTTTATCATATCATCATCCAAATCATCATTAGATACTATTTCTGCATTGATTATACTAGGTGTT
>CAZJHB010000330.1:0-1575 GCA_964545685.1 uncultured Candidatus Peribacteria bacterium
AAAAGCGGAGTAAAACTCCGCCTTTATTTTCTGAATATCTATTTATCTGTACATTACACGGAGATCTTTAAGTCTAAAATATCTCAATTTAACTATACATTTATTATTATCTTTATCTGTTGTAACTGTATAGTCCAAGACTTTTATTTTTGGGTTGTTTTTAGAATATTCAGATACTTCTTTGTCAATATGATTTTCATCTTCTGGTATAGGACTTACAAGAATTGTTTCAAATCTTACATCATTAGGTAATAATACGATACTCAATGTTTTCTCCTTTTTTTATAATTTGTTAAAAAAATTGCGTGAGTATATTATGATGTTTTTTATTTTTTACAAATTTAAATTAGTTTTTTCAGCTTTTTCTTATACAAATAAAAATATTAATGAAACTGTAGCAGTAAAATAATATGCAATCTTTATATCATTAAAAAACATTATCAATATTCAAAGTAAGAAAATTCTTCCAAAAAATAAAGAAAATTCTTTAAATGCTAAAAATTCAAGAGGGCTTTTATGTTCTCTTGATTTTTTATATAAATGCGTTTCATAAGGTAAATTAATTAAGATATTAATAAATCAAGATATTATTGATAAATAATATAATATTTCACTTTCTATAAAAATTGCCATAAATAATAACAATAAAAAAGTTGATATTGCTCATATTTTTATTAAAGGAAAATTATTAAATTTATCCTTATAATTACCAATATAAATTGTGAATAATGCAGTTAATAAAGAAATAATACTTATAGTAATTCATAAGGTAATAATATTTTCAAAATATATATAGAGAGTAATAGGTAATATTAATCAAAAAATTAATGTTTTAGATCAATACGAATTTAAAAATATAAATTCTTTTAAATCAAGTTTGATTTTACTCATGACACGTAAATTAAAATCAGGATGTTTTATATTTTTCTTTATAAAATAAATTGGAAATATTGAAACAAATAACAAAATAGAAACCAAAATAAGTAAAAAATTAAAACCAAATATATATCCAATAAAAGCTCAAATTGTAGGACTAGCAATTGAAAAAATTTTAGGATAAGATATTAATTTTGCTGTCTTTTTTGAATGATTAGATTTTCACATATATTGTGAAAACAAAGTTGTAATTGATAAAGTGTATAATGATCAAGATACTCAAATTATGATAGGAATTATTAAATAATAATTTCTAAGTACCATATTATCTTCTAATAAAAATAATAAAATTAATCCAATAATATAAATAGGTGTTCTAATTAATATAACTTCTTTTAATCATAATTTACTTATTATTTTTCAATAAAGTGGAGTAAAAAATCAAAAAAAAGTCCATTCAACTAAAAGATAAATAAATACTTGAGTTAAAGAAAAACCTATAGTTAATAGATAAACTGGTACAAATATTGCTACTAATCAAACTGCAAAAGCTTGAATGATTAAATGTAAATATAATTTACCTAATTTTGATTTTATATGTAATATTTTTGAAATATGACTGTAATTACAATAATTTTGCATATTTTATATAATTTTTTTAGTAAATATATTATATTTTATCATAAATTGTATGAAAAA
>CAZJHB010000331.1:0-1572 GCA_964545685.1 uncultured Candidatus Peribacteria bacterium
CTTGCATTCTTAAAACTTTCACAAAATTAGTCTATTTTACTTTGAATAATAAGCCAAATACAAGACTTCAAGGAGATAGAAAACTTAATATTTCAAAAAATATTATTATCTCTAAAAATAGCCATTTCTAAAAATAATTTAAGTCAGTCAAAAGAAATAGAAAAATTTTTATTTTTTATATTTCTTTTTTCTTTTAAATAATTGTAAATTTCTGTTTTAAATTCAATATTTAGTTCAATATAAGCTAAAGTAATATATAATAAACTATGAACTAATATACAAATATGAAAATATTTCATTATTGCTTCATAAGATCTAACTTGAAATTTTTCAAATCATAAATATGTTTTTATTTCTCTAAAACAAACTTCAATACTCCATCTTTTTCTATATAATAAAACAAAAGAAAAATATATTTCATTTTCATTTTGTACTTTTAATAAAGCATTTTCTCTAAAAGATTGTTTACATTTTTCATTCCGAGATAAATCTCAAACTTTTCTAATCATATTTTCATATATATCTTCTATGTCTGCAGAAGTACATAATATAACAGGATTTTTAAATCAATTTTTATGATAAATTATTAAGTTTGTTTTAATATGTATTCATTTTTTATACCAACTTTTTAACTCTACATTTTTTAATACCCATAATTTCATTCAATTTATAAAAATAGCATTTTCGTCTTTACAAAATTTGTTTATTTTAAGACATTTTCAGTATTTATTATAATAGTATTGTTCATATCAAATTCTTACCAAGAAATGTCTTTTACAAACAGAAAAAATCCATTTTGCTATACTTCATCATTTGAATCAACTATCTAATACAACTAACCAAGCTTTTGTTTTACTTAAAAGCTTGGTTATAACTTTTTTCCATAAAAAATTTTGAATAGAAGGATTTCTTTTATCATGATTATTTAATTTATTTTTCTTTTTTTTGAAATATAAACAAATATCAAGTATATATTTTATTCAATTTTTTGTAATAATACTGGCTCAAAAGATATCAAAACCATCAACTATTTTTTTATCTTTATTTGAAAAAAAATAATTTGTTAATCAAGAAAAATTTGAATTTTTTGATTTAGCAATAATTGTAGAATCTAAAGACAATATATCACTTTTTTTATTTCATGCTCAAGATATTTTATTTCTAATCCATTTTAATCTAAGATTATTTAATATCTTGTAATCCCATACTGATTCATTAAAAAAGTATTGTATTTTATGTAAAGCTTTTCAAGTTAAATTAGCAATATCTGCTTGTTTATGTTCTCTTAAAAAAATAAAAGACGAAACAACATTTTTAAATGTATCATAAGTTCTTTTATCAAAGATTTTATAAAAATGTTTGATTTTTGTAGCAATTCAAGTAAATTTATTCATAAGCATAGTATTTAATATATAATATACTTCGATTTTGGAACTTATTCGCTTGTCAAGTTTTTTTTGAAAAAAGTTCAACAAAAAAACATCCCAAAATTGGGATGTTTTTTGTGTTTGCATGAAGTTTTATTTTTACTTTAAATTAAAGAAAAAATACTGGAAATTTTGTTAAAGTTTT
>CAZJHB010000332.1:0-1559 GCA_964545685.1 uncultured Candidatus Peribacteria bacterium
TAATAGCTTTGGATAGAATTTTAGTGGCTATGCAAAAGAGAGGGGAGTTGTAAAACTAATTTTATATTTATTTTATTTATTAAATTATAACAATTATGAAAAACATTATATTATCTATAATAATTTATTTATTAATAACATGATGAGCTTTTGCTAATAATAATATTAAAAATTCAGTATTTTATATTCCCTCTTGAAATTATTATTATATAACAGATTCAAATCAAGAATGATTTATCGATTGAACTTATTCTATTAAAAATGCTATGACAGATGAAGAAGAGTTATGAGAAATATTTAATTCATTATTCCCAGAGAATTCTTGTTATATAACAGAATGTTGAATAAATAAGAAAAAATTACTTTTTGAAGCAGTATTAAAATATAGTTATGAAAAAACTTCAGAATATGAAGATGAAATTGATATTGCAAAAACTAGATACGAAAATGATGATGAATTAGAAGATGATTTGAATGAAATAGAAGAGAAAGTTTCAGTTTTAATAGATAATAAAGACTCGTATAAAGAATCTTGGTATAATACTTGAAAAGAGAATCAATGATTTCAAATTTGTGCTACAAGTATTGAAAACTGAATTATAAAATATAATTTTACAAGAAAATTTATAAGTTATAACAGAGATATATTTACTTGAAAATATTATTTACTTGCTTTACCATTAAATATTGATACTTGAATTGAGTATGATTCTTTTACTCTTAATAATTTTAGTTGAAAAAATAATGTAATTGAAATTAATACTTCTAATGATATAGAAAATATTTCAAATTTTTCTAAATTTGAAGAAATTGATTTAGAAAAAATTGATGATGATAATTTTTCAATAAATATTGATTATAATAATATAAAAGATACACTGGAAGAAAAATTATCAAATATTTATGATACATATAATAAAGAGCTTGAAGTAAAAAGTTTTAATATAATTTTATTTTATGAAAATAATGATTGAGAGTTAAATTATATATCTGATATAATTTCTTCATATAATCAAAAAAAACAATCTTTTATAAAATCTTGTGAAAATGTTTATAAAATAAATAATGAAGAATCATTTTATATTGAAGTATATAATGAATGATTGAATAAAATAGTTTCAACAGAAAATAATAATTTATTTTTAAAAAAAATAGATAATGTTTTTACAAAATTAGATAATATGTTTGATTTTTGGGATTTAGAAAGTGATTTAGATAAAGAGGATTATTATTTGATATTAAAAGGATTAAAGACACAAATAGAACAAGTTAATATAACTATAAATGAAAAAATTGAATATTATAGTAATCAAGATTATAATTATTTAAATAGTAATAAAGAAAAAATTGAAAAATTTTTTGAAAAGAAAATGTTTATTGATTATATTGAAAAAAAAGTTAATTTTAGAATAGAAGAAGGATTAATTGAATATTATAATTATGATAAATAGAGTTTATAATTAGTGATATTTGAGTTATAATTAAAAAATCTTAGTTTTAAATATAAAACTAAGATTTTTTGTTTGTCTTAATGGTGGGTATACCTGGAGTTGAACCAG
>CAZJHB010000333.1:0-1555 GCA_964545685.1 uncultured Candidatus Peribacteria bacterium
AAAAAATTATTTGTTTTAAGTGTAAAAATTAATATAATTTAAATATTAATTTTTATACTTTTTTTATTATGAAAAAAATACAAAATAAACAAGCATTCACTTTAGTTGAACTAATAGTAGTAATTACAATTCTTGCAATATTATGAACAATAGCGTTTATAAGTTTACAATGATATTCAGCACAAGCAAGAGACAGTAAAAGACTTTCAGATATTTCTAATATCAAAAAGAGTGTTGAATTGTTTTCTTTGAATACTTGAAAATATCCAAAACCAGATGATAGTTTTATAATTTCATATTCATGAGAAACCTTACGGTATCAATGAATAGTTTGAGACCAAGTATCAGCAAATTTATCAAGAAATTTACAAGAAAAACCAACAGATCCGACAACATGATTAGAATATACATATTCAACAATACATAGCCAAACAGAATATGAAGTTTTAGGTTTATATGAATCAGATATAATTTCAAATATAGGGGCAAATCTTGTGTTCGCCCAACAATCTAACGCAGAAACCCAAGATTACCCAAAAATAGATTGAAATTATAACTGAATATATATAAAAACAGCAAGTTTTTATGTACCGACACCAAGTATAATTAATGGAAATATATGGGCAAATACTGATTTTTTAGGTAATTCAATATTTCTACAATCACAAGTAGTAACAGGATGAGAAAATATACCTTGAATATCAACTTGATGATTGGATATAATGTTATCAGTATATACATGATCAATTACCGAAGATTCAACAGAAGAAGAAAAAATATCAGTAATTGAGACTTTACAACAAGCTTATAATTTAACATTATTTACTTATAATTTTGAGATAATAAATTTATTATCAAAAACTACAGATGATGATAAAATAGATTTAGCAAATCTTTTACTACTTAATAATTGAGTAGTAGATAGTAGTTGATGATGAAATTATATAATTGAAGATATTTTTTCTTATATTTGATTTATAAACGATGACTGAATAGATTATTTATCTAATATTGAAGATTTACAAATTACTTTTAGAGATGGTTCAAGTCTTAGTGTTGCCTCTTATAAAAATGTTGAGCTTACACCTTTAGAACTTCAAACTATCAATAATTTATGATTAACTTATTATAATTTATGAACAGAAGTAATACAACCAAATAATACATCAAATTTATCATTTCCACTAAATTTAGATCCTAACAAACTCTATTATTTTAAAATTGAACTTAACAATAATATAGTAGCATGAAGAATAGGAATTAATTATTGAGATCCTACAATGTGAAATTATCTTTTTGGTTCATATTCAAATTATGAACTTATGTTAGAAAATCCTTTTTATATTAATAATTGAGTTGATTATGATGTTTATCATGATGGTGATATTTTACAGTGAATTTTAAATATACCAAAAAATTTATTTTTATTATGGCCTTCTAATATTAGTTTTGAAGATTTTTATAACAATAACTTACTTTGAAATTCTTTATAATAATTTTGGCTTAATCTAAATTTTGGTGGAGAAAAATTAAAAAAAATATATAATAGAAAAAA
>CAZJHB010000334.1:0-1545 GCA_964545685.1 uncultured Candidatus Peribacteria bacterium
GAATATTATTATGATAAATTTAAAATGGTAAAAATAAATAATTGAAAAATGCATATTATTGGTTGATGAATTGCGTGATTATCAGCAGCAGTTTACTTAATACAAGAAGGAAATATTGATTGAAAAAATATTACAATATATGATAAAGCAAAAGCATTTTGAGGGTGTTTAGATTGAAAATATTCAAAAAAATGACAAGGTTACAAAATGAGATGAATTAGAGTTTTTGAAAATACAGCATATAGTTGTACAATGGATCTTATGAGTAGAGTACCCTCAATAGGTAAAAAGAAAAAAACCATTGGAGATAAATTTGATAAATTTAATTCTACTACAAGTGTTTATTTTAAAGCTAGGTTAATAAAAGCATGAAAAATACTTAATGCTAAAAAATTTACTTTAACTCTAAAAGATAGGATAAAACTTTCAAAATTATTATTAATTCCAGAAAGTAGAATTTGATGAGTAAAAATTGAAGATTATTTTAGTAAGGAATTTTTTAAATCAAATTTTTGGTATGAATATTCTACTGTTTTTGCTTTTCAGCCATTTCATAGTTTAATGGAAGCAAGAAGATATATATTAAGATCTATTCATCGTTGTCAATATTTTGATACTCTTGAACCATTACAAGTTACAGAATATAATCAATATGAAGATATGATTTTACCGATTATAGATTGGTTAAAATCAAAATGAGTAAAATTTATGAATAATACTAAAATAAGTAATATTAATTTTAAAAAAGTTTGAAAATATAAAGAAATTGAAAATTTTATTATTGAAAGAAATTGAAAAAATTCAAAAATAAATTTAATGGAATGAGATTATGCTTTTATTACTTTATGATCTATGATTTCTAATTCAAGTATTTGAACAATGACAAAAGCACCAATTCAAAAAATTGAAAAAAAATCTGTATCTCGGACCCTTTGGGAAAAAATTGCAAAAAATAATTCTGATTTTTGAAATCCAAAAAATTATTCAAATAAAATAAATAAAACAAAATGGGTATCTTTTACAATGACAATAAAAGATCCTAAAGTTTTGGAATTATTTAAAGATTTAATTACTCCAGATATGGCTTTAACATGAACAACTATAGTTGATTCTAGTTGGTTTATATCACTTTGAATTCATCAACAACAATATTTTTTAAATCAAGAAGATTCTACTTCTATAATTTGGTGATATTGATTAAATCCTGAAAAAAAATGAAATTACATTAAGAAAAAGATGATAGATTGTAATTGAAAAGAATTGATAGAAGAATTTGTTTGTCATTTATGATTACAAGACAAATTAGATTTTATTTTGAAAAATTCTGTTTGTATTCCATGTTTAACTCCATTTGTTACAGCACATTTCATGCCAAGAAATAAGTGAGATAGACCTAAGGTAATTCCTGATAATTCTAAAAATTTTGCTTTTTTATGACAATATACAGAAATACCAAATGATATAGTTTTTACAGTTGAATATTCTATAAGATCAGCTCAAATAGCAGTTTATTGATTGTTATGATTAGATAAAAAAGTAACTCCT
>CAZJHB010000335.1:0-1537 GCA_964545685.1 uncultured Candidatus Peribacteria bacterium
CATCTCATACAATAATATCACTATTAACTCATAATATTATTTCTCAATTATCAGGAATAGTAATTACTCAATCTGCAACTCAAGGAATTGTAATAACATAACTAGATAATTTACAATTTGCATCACACAATACACCTGGTTTACCATTTTCAGAACCAAAATCACATTCCTCCATTTCTCAATTATCATTAGGTCTTTGGACTACTCAATCTCAACAGTAATTTGAACCTCATCATCAACCTGAAAACGCTATTTTTCAAGTACAAAGTAAAGATGATTCATTAACTCTACTTGAATTTTCTCAAACATAACATTTTGGTCTAAATAAACTTGTACTACTACCTAAATATTCACAAATAAATGTAGCTTTTTTTGAACCATTCAAAGATTTAATTCATGTAATACTACCATTTCAACAATCTACATAAGCATAATTACTATCTCAATCTCATTGACATATCACCGGTATTTCTAAAGCATTTCATTTAAAAGTAATATTTCTTAAAGTATTAGGTGAAACATAAGGACTTACTACTTCATCAACATTTCATGTTCATACTCAAAATTCAAAATCAATACAATCTGGTCCACCTCCTCCTCATCATCAACCAGTAACTGATAATGGCTTTGTACAAGCAGTACTTGTAATTGAGCCATTTACATAACATTGTGCTGTATAACTTCATCTTGTATTTAATGTTACAGATCAAGAATTAGCATTTATTGTTTTAATTACATTTCCAGAACTATCTTTTACTTCAATTAAATAAGAAACTGCATTTGTTCAACTACATTCTAAGTTTGATGTTAAACTATCCCTAGCAGATGAAGGAGATGCTGTTAATGAATCACAACTTTCTGAGGTTCCTATAGGCTCACAAGTGTCATCACAGCCTCAAACTCACCATCAAGTTTTAGAAGGATCATTAAAATCACAAGTTTCTCAATATGTTGTATCAAGGATTCAATCTCAACACCAAGCTGGATAATTCAATACACATTCTTTATGAGTCCTTTGTGTCCGATCTCAAATATTATAATAATTTACTATATATTGTGTTTCCCATAAAGGATAGTCTCTTCAATTATTTACTATTGCTTCACTAAGTGTTGAAAAATTTATATAATATCCATCATCTGATTGTAAAATTTTTCATGAAGTATTTGGTAAAATTTTTATAAATAGAAAACCTTGCGTATCAAGATAATTTTCTCAATTATTTCAATCTCAATCATTCAAATTAGATGCCCAATGAAATCATCAAGGTCATTGTGTTAATTCTCAGTTAGTATAAAATGGATGTATAGAAACAGGTGTAAGATTTTCATCATAATAAATATAAGTTCATGCATTTCAAGCATTCCGAGTATCAGATAAGTTTTCTGGTCAATATCAAAGATAAATATTTGTATTTTCAACAAAACATTGATTACAACTAGAACTGAAATGATCACTTGAAGAACAAGATATTTCAACTACATCTCAAAAAGCAATATTAGGTATAACTGCTATAAAGAATATCAATATTATTTTTTT
>CAZJHB010000336.1:0-1532 GCA_964545685.1 uncultured Candidatus Peribacteria bacterium
TGCATTATACTAGATTTTCATGTACCAGTTTGTCAAATTACATAAAAATGTCTAAACCTATCTTCTGTTTTCATTCTAATTTCTTTTTTGATTCATCTATACACATTATGTCAAAGCAATAATCATTCTTTTGGAATATCAGAAGGAGCTTTTACTATTTTAAAATTTTGCCATTTTATTTCAGGAGTTTGATTATATCTTATATGTGGAAAATGAAATATAGAAGCTAATTCTTCTGTATTTAAAATCATTTTTTTCAGATAAAAAGGTTTTCTAAAATATCTATAAATATAATTTTTTATTAATTTGTTTTCTTTGTGATGTAACGTTCTAGTAATTTTATTAAAATCAGGATAATTAAATTGTGTAAAAGCAGATATTATATTGATTAATTCACTTTCTACCATTCTTTTATTATTTCAAGTAGCTATAACTCTAATAATTGTTTCAAATCAAGTTTTATCTCATTTTTCATCTACTGTTTTTGCTCTTTCTTGAGTTAATGCAGAAGTATTATTATCGTCGGAAGTAGTTTGCTTATCATCTTCTTGAGATGCTAATAAAATAGTAAATAATCCTACTAATAATTTTAGAGGATTTAGACTAAAACTTGAACTTTTACCTTTCATAATTTTTGAACTTCTTTTTGAACAATCTCATTGCCAATCATCATCAATAGGTTTTAATAAAACTTGTATAGCAGCTGATTCATCTTCATCTAATTTAGAAAATGCATTTGTTATATTATTAATAGGATCAGATTCTAATTTTTGATATGTTTTTATTGGAAAAAAGAAATTTTTAGTAGTATTTAAATATGTAGTAGAATAAAATTTTCTATCTTTAAAAATATTTATTTCTGTAGTTTCTTCAACTATTGCATCTGTATAAAATCAATTAACTTGTTTTTCTATTAAATATTTATAATATTTTGGAACAATAATAAAGAAAAATATTTCTCATTCGTGAGTTATATATTCAAAACTAATTAAATCTTGTCCTAAAATTTTTTTGAGAATTTTTCATGAATAAATAGATTTTAAAGAAGCATATAATTGTTCAGCTAAACCAACCATTTCTTTAAAATCTTTTGTTGTTTCTTTTTTTTCATCCAAATCACTATTCTTTTTTGGAAGAGTTACTTTCAAAAAAGTCAGATTCAAAGTTCTTTTAAAATCTTCTTTTCTTCTTATATATTTTAAGCTAAAAAAACCTAAAATATAGGATAATATTATTATAGAAGATATTAAATATAAATCCATTATATATTCATTTAATTTTAATTTTTTTATATTATATCATATTTTTTGAAAAAGGGAAATAATCATAAAAATTTTAATATTAAAATAAATAATTATATAATTTAAAATATTAAAAAGGGTGAACACAAAGGTTCACCCCTACAGTAATTTTTTTTTAATTACTGTATTGGATAAAAATATCTTTCTCAAATTATTTTCCAATTACTGTCTTGTTCTTGTAATAATTCTAATACTCATTTAAAATGTAATAATCAATATGTAATATATATC
>CAZJHB010000337.1:0-1515 GCA_964545685.1 uncultured Candidatus Peribacteria bacterium
AGGTGTTAATTGAGATACAGGTATAAATCATTTTAAACCATCAATATCAACAAGTAAACCTCATTTATTTGCTTCAGTTGGTCTAACTGATATAACTTCAGAAGATTCTCTGTATTTAGCAAGATTACCAAGATTTTTAATTTGATTTGCTCTTCTTAATGATAAGATCAAAAGTCCTTTTTCAATACTATCACCTAAAACCATAACTTCAATTCACTGTCCTGCTTGTAATTCATTCAAATCAACAGTATTACCTATTTCTTTACTAATAACTAATCAAGTAAATTGATTATTTACATTTACCAAAATATTTTTCTTTTCTATTTTTACAATAGTTCAAGAAATTACTTCTCCTTGTTTTGGATATTTAATCTCAGGAGATTCTTTATATAGCTCTTCAAACAAAGCTAAATCTTTATCTGTCATAAGTAACTAAAAAATTAAAAAATAAAATATATAAGAATATATACTTTGAAATGGAACTTTAAATCAAGTCCCTATATTCTTAAAAATTAAGTAGTAAAAATTTTTGATAATAGAAATTTTCACTATGTAATCTTTAAGTTCTTAAAAATCCATCCATTACTAATTACATTTTTTCCCAAATAATAATTAAAATTATTCATTATTATTTATTCATTTTTCATTATTTAAAATGGGGTGCCCTATGGGGTTCGAACCCACGACCTCCAGAGTCACAACCTGGCGTTCTAACCAACTGAACTAAGGGCACCATATAACAAAAAATACTTCTTTTTTTTCAAGAAAGCTAAAAAATTATATTAAAAAAGCTTAATTTGTCAAAAAAAAATCAGAAAATTAATTTTTTTTAATTTCTGACTTTTTTAATAATTGTTATCCTTTACCTATAATACAATTTTATTGGTGATATTGTATCAGATGTTCAGTTACAATAATTCCATATAGTATTATAATCATAACTTGAAGCAAAAGTGTTTCCCACTGGAATAGTTCAACTCGTTGATAAAATCCAACTTTTATTTGCACCGTCTCAAGTCCATATATAAGTTGGAGAAACAATTACAGTTCATTTTATAGTAGTAGAATCTCAAAAATAAATCCATCCAGCTTGTGTACCATTTTTAAAAAAATTGGTAATTGTACTATTAATATTAAACTTAACCATAGCTCATCAACATGATGCTGCAAATACATTTGTAGAATCAACAATACTTGGTATTCTTCTTAAACATTGATTTGAAGGATTACTACAATTTTCAGAAGTATCTTCAAAATGGGAAAACACATTTGGTGATCCATTTATTCAAGCAAAAAATGTAGTCCACCCTCCTCAATCTGTTGTCATATCACAATATACATCAAATCATATTCAATTATTTTCTGGATCTATTACATAAATTCAATCTCAAGTACTTCATCATGAATCTAAAATTGTTTTACAACTTGTATTATCTAAAACTATATTTTCTTCAACACTTCTCACAACTCAACTATTAAGCACAATAAAATCTGCCAAATCTTTCTTTTCTTCAT
>CAZJHB010000338.1:0-1513 GCA_964545685.1 uncultured Candidatus Peribacteria bacterium
GATAATGATTATAATGATAAATTAAGGTATTTATTAAAAGATAAAGATTCTTATTATATTAATTTTAATAATTATCCTAAAAATTCTTTTTTAGAGGAATTGAATAAGGAAAAAAATATTAATAAAATGTGGGATAAAATTGATTCTAAATTTAGTTCCTATTATTCAATTTTGACTTGAAATAACAATAAAAATAATATTACTTGATTTAATCTAGTAGATACAGATAATACTAAGAAAGAATTATGAAAAGATATTTATGATAATTATAGTTCCTCTTATAATTGAAATATATACAATATTGATTCAATAATTCAAAAACAAGATTGAGTTTGATGAGATTGAACAGTACCTACGTATAATTTATTATTGGTTCCAAATGACTCAGTTGATTGAAAACAAATTATAAATAATAAATTTGAATCAATTGAACTTAAATGTTATTGAGAGTTTTTTCCAAGAGATATAGATTGAATAGAAAAAAAAGAAGAAAAAGAGAAAAAACAATTTTATTCTAGTATATATAAAAATATTTGAACTAATTCAATTTTTGAAGCATGTTCTCATTCAAATACTCCTACTTCATTATCTTATGATATTTATAGTAATATAATATGAAAAGAAATTAAATGAGATAAAAACGAAGTAGAAATAATAAAAAGAAAAGAATTATTACAAAATATATGATATACCAATTATTATACTAATAAATTTTATTCTTGATGATTATTCTATGATAAAGTTTGAATAACTAATAGTAGGAGAATAAATGATATATTTGAAAATAATTATGTAAAAGTAGTTTCTGAGGAAGAGTTTAAAAAAGATTCTGAAAGTAATCCTATTAAAGTTTCTTTATCTTATGATTGAGCTTATGAAAATGCATCTTCTGTTTTTACAAGATATGATATTTTATCACCAATCAATTTGATAATTGAAGATGAACAATGAAGAAAAATTTGAATAGATCCTAATACTTGAATGATTATCAATGAGATACCTTGAGCATGGACTAGTTGAAATACAGAAGATTCAAATGAACCAGAGTTTTTCTTAATTCCAAGAATTTGAACTTGAGAGATAAATCATAAGATTTCTACATTTTGAACAGGGGATTGAGAGTATCATATAGTGGTACAGGAAATTAATTTAAGTGATACTTGAGAAAAATCTAAAGAAGAGTTAATTATAGCTTGAGAAGCTAAGGAGAATTTTTGAGAAGATTATTTAATTTCTATAAATAATAATGAACTTGAATATGAGATTTTATCAAGTAGTGTTTTTAGAGTAAATATTAATAATTATAATTTTACAGATGCTCAAAAAGAATATATTCTTGAAAAACTGGAAAAAATTATTAATAAACTTGATTTTAATTATTCAGATAAACAAAGAAACTTGATTTTAAAATTACTTAAAAAACATAAAAAAAATATTATTTGAAAGGTAAGAGATGATTTTAAGAGGGATATGGTTTCTTATGTTATTGATTATTTGGTGAGGTATTTGGAAA
>CAZJHB010000339.1:0-1513 GCA_964545685.1 uncultured Candidatus Peribacteria bacterium
TATTTTGACAAGAATTTGATTTAACATTTTTTAGAAAATGAGTAAATATGCTTAGCTTATGAATGATGACAATAACTCAAACAGAGCAAGAAAAGTTAATAGAAGAAAATGAATGAAGTGAATGTTTTATTACTCGCGTGGATTTTAAAAAATTAGATGTAAAAAAAAAGCTTTTAAGAGAAAAAATAGGGATGGATGAATTTAAACAAGAATTAGAGAAAGCTAGAAAAAGTGAAAATCAAGAACTTATTAATAAATTAGAATTAGAAGTGGCAAATAAAATACTGAATGTTTTAAAAAATTATCCTTACATTGTTAATGAACAAAATTATTGATACAAAATTAATAAAATTTTAAAATATAAGGAAATTTATTGCGTTTGATTTTCTTTAATCTGATACGCATTTTTAAAAGAATTAGAAATAAAAAATAATTGATTAGATATTACTAAACATTCTGCTTTAGAGCTTATTATTTGATGAAAAAAATACTTTTTTGATCCTACAATTACTTCTAATGAATTATTAGAATTTGAATATTGAAAAAAAGTCTGAGCTTATAATGAAGTAGATCTTTATAGTATTGGAGTTGTAAAACTTTTAATTCAATCATGAAATTCAGAAAAAATTCTTTTATCACAAATTTATAATAATAAATGAAATTCTTTAAAAGAATCATGAAGAATTGAAGAAGCAATAAAAATGTGTGATAAAGCGATTGAATTAAATCCTAATTATTCAGATATTTATACTAATAAATGAAATTGTTTAAATGAATTATGAAAATTTGAAGAAGCAATATCAAGTTATGATAAAGCAATTGAATTAAATCCTAATTTTTTTCTTATTTATAATAATAAATGAAACTCTTTACATAATTTATGAAAATATGAAGAAGCAATAAAAATGTATGATGAAGCAATAAAATTAAAATATGATATTTATTATATTTATAGAAATAAATGAAACTCACTATGTAATTTATGAAAATATGAAGAAGCAATAAAGATTTATGATATGTCCTTGTTATTTGAACCTAATGATTCGATAGTTTATAATAGTAAATGAGGTTTATTTAATAAAATATGAAAAACAAAAGAATGAAAATTAAATTTATATACAAGTAAATTACTGAAATGAGTAAAAGTTAATTATGAAGAAGAATATCAAGAACAAAAACAACAAATTAAATGATTAATAGAAGATGAAAATTACGAATGATTAAGAAAATACTTAAATAATATAGAAAATCCAATCGCTTGAATTGAAGCTGTAAGAGTTATTTTATAGTATTAATTAATTCCGTACAATAATGAACAGTTAAATAGTATTCATAATAATTATTTTTCTTTTCTATTGCAAATCATACTCACATGATAGTAAAATAATCATTCATTATACTATTATAATGAGGTTTGTAATCATCATTTTTTTCTCACATATAAAAATTAAAAGTATTTTCAATTCAAGTAATAAATTCATCTGTGCATTCTCAATCATTACAATAAAAACTT
>CAZJHB010000340.1:0-1503 GCA_964545685.1 uncultured Candidatus Peribacteria bacterium
TTTTCTCTAGTATATCTATTTCTAAATCATTGTATCTTTTGATTCCATTTAGAATTTAGTATACATAAATTTATATCATCTTTTTCTAATCATTCATTTTCTATACTATCTAAATTATCTAAATCTAGATTCAATTCATGTGCAACTGATAATACATTAACCATAACATCATTTGCTTCTTTATATGTATTTTCAATATCTCATTGTTGATTTGCTTCAATTAATTCTCAAACTTCTTGAGTAACCTTATTTATAACATCATCAATGTTTACATGGGATAATTTTTCTAGTTTTTTTATATCTTTTAAGATATTATCTATATTAGTATTTTTCATAATTTTTAATATTAGTATTTAAATTCAATATCAGTATGTCATTCATAAGATTCTCAAGCCCGTCCACAAGGAAAATCTGAACTAACTTTTACATTTTTTGCTCATAAGATAGTTAAATATTTTCTTATATTCTCATTTGAATCGCTACATTTGCTAGCACTTAAAGATATACTTGTTGTTTCTCAAGATAAATGAGAAACAACCATTTCTCTTTGAAGAATTTCAGCTACTTTGTCAGCTACCAAATTTCTAGCTATTTCAATTCTTTCTTCAATTGAAACTTCTTCTCAACTAAGTATTTTTTCAAAAGTACTTCAAGATTTTGCTCTAGAAATATTTTCTTTTGCTACTTGTATTTTTTCTTCCTCAGATAATTCTTCTCAAGAAGCAACTTTTTTGAATAAATCATTCATAATTTTTATAATTAAATAATAAAAGCATCAGTATTATGGTACTTTTTGAATAATATTTTGATTTTTGTAATGAATATGTAATATTTTTAATTTGATATTATTTAAAAATATTTTAAAATTAAGAAAAATACAGAAAAATTAATTTGTAACTTTTTGTTTCATATGAGAAAATATATAAGTCTTTTAAAGTGAATTTGATTATCAGAAAAAGCATCTATGATTTATTTATCATTACTTGAGAACTGAAAAAGTAGTATAACTGAAATTCAAAATGATATTAATATTCATAGAGTTGAAATATATAGATTGTTACCATTATTATTGGAAAATTGACTTGTAAAACAATCAATAAAATGAAAAAGAAAATTATATTCACCAGCTTCACCAACAAAAATTGAAGAAATCTATAATGATATTCAAAAATCAAATAAATGAGCAATAGCTCATCTTGTAGAGAAATATTCTCAGTTGCAAAATAAACCTAGTATTTCATACTGAAAATGACAAAAAGCTTTAAAAGAAGTTTTTAATGATATTATTGATTCACAAAAACATTGAGATATTTTTTATAGAATTACTTCTGAAATTGATACAGCTGAGATAAATAAAAAATATTTACCGAAAAATTATAGAGAAAAAAGAGATAAAAAAGAACTAGAAAGATATGTTATTATGTCATCAAAATCAGCAAAACAAAAACAAAAGAGATTAGAAAGGGAACTCAAGATTATTCCAGAAAAACTTGATGAATTTGA